>NZ_CAMPHH010000153.1 GCF_946885855.1 uncultured Actinotalea sp.
GCCGCGGACTCGGGCCGGGTGCAGCTCGACGGCACCGATCTCGACGCGGCGGAGCGGCGCTTCTTCGGCTACATGCCCGAGGAGCGCGGCCTCTACCCGAAGATGAAGGTGCTGGACCAGATCACCTACCTGGCGCGCCTGCACGGCGTCGACCGCGGCGCGGCGACGCGCCGGGCAACGGAGCTGCTCGAGCGCCTCGGCCTGGGCGAACGCATGGGCGACCAGCTCGACGACCTCTCGCTCGGCAACCAGCAGCGGGCCCAGATCGCGGCCGCGTTGGTCCACCAGCCCGACGTGCTCGTCCTCGACGAGCCGTTCTCGGGCCTGGACCCCATGGCGGTCGACGTCGTCGTCGGCGTCCTGGCGGAGTACGCCGCGCACGGCGCGCCCGTGCTCTTCAGCTCGCACCAGCTCGACGTCGTCGAGCGGCTGTGCGACGACGTCGTCGTCATCGCGCAGGGGCAGATCCGTGCCGCGGGTCCGCGGGAGGAGCTGCGCCGGGTGCACGGCCGGGCCCGGTGGGAGATCGACTCCGCCGGGGACATGGGGTGGCTGCGCGCCGCCCCCGGCGTGCGGGTGCAGCACTTCGACGGCGGCTGGGCGGTCTTCGAGGCCGACGACGACGCCGCGGCCCAGCAGGTGCTGCGGCAAGCCCTGGAGCAGGGGCCCGTCGCGTCGTTCGCGCCGGTGCAGTCGACCCTCGCCGAGATCTTCCGCGAGGTCATCAAGGACGAGGACGAGACGGAGGTCGCCCGATGAGCACGCAGGTGGGGACGCAGCACGACGCCACGACGGCTACCGCCGGCGGGCGCACCCCGGGCGGTCCGGGGCCGCGTAGCGATCGGCCAGCGGCGCCGGGGACCCTGCGGGCGGCCCTGCTCGTCGCCGAGCGGGAGATCACCACGGTCGTCCGGACCAAGTCCTTCCTCATCTCCACGGCGATCCTGCTCGTGGGCGTCCTGGCGTCGATCGTCGTCGGCTCGCTGCTGGCCGGTCGGGATTCGGACACCCGGGTCGCCGTCGTCGGTGCGACCGCGGAGGCGTTCCAGGAGCTCGAGGGCTTCGAGGCGGTCGCGGCGGACGACGAGGCGCAGGCGCGCGCCCTCGTCGAGGAGGGCGACGTCCGTGCGGCGGTGCTGCCCGCGCAGGACAGCCCGATCGGCGTGCGGGTGATCGCCCTGGACTCGACGCCGACGTCCGTCGTCGCCGCGCTGTCGGTGGCGCCGGAGGTCGAGCTCCTCGAGGAGTCCGACGTCAACGAGGGTCTGCGGTTCCTCGTGAGCTTCGCCTTCGGGCTGGTCTTCCTCATGTCCGCGGCCGGCTTCGGCTCGATGATCGCCCAGAACACGGTCACCGAGAAGCAGAGCCGCATCGTGGAGATCCTGCTGGCGACCGTCTCGGCCCGCTCGCTGCTCGCGGGCAAGATCCTGGGCAACAGCGTGCTCGCGTTCGGGCAGACCGCCGCGATCGCGGCCGTGGCGGTCATCGGCCTCGTCGTCACGGGCCAGGACGACCTGCTCGGGCTCGTCGGTGCCCCGGTCGTGTGGTTCGTCCTCTTCTTCCTCGTGGGGTTCGTCCTCCTGGCGGCGATGTTCGCGTCCGCGGCCTCGCTCGTCTCCCGGATGGAGGACATCGGCTCGGTGATGACGCCGATCATCTACCTGACCATGGCCCCGTACTTCGTCGTGATCTTCTTCAACGACAACGAGACGGTGCTGCGGATCGCGTCCTACGTGCCGTTCAGCGCCCCGGTCGGCATGCCGGTCCGGCTGTTCCTCGGCGAGGCGAGCTGGTGGGAGCCGATCGTGGCCCTGGTGCTGCTCGCCGTCGCGGCGGCCGCCGTCATCGCGCTCGGGGCGAAGATCTACGAGCGGTCCCTGCTGCGGACCGGCGGTCGGATCAAGCTCCGCGAGGCGCTGTCGGGCCGGTGAGCCTCAGAGGTCCTCGGGGTCGACGACGAACTCCATCTCATCGGTGACCTCCCCGCCGACGGCGCCGTGGACCGCCCGGGCGACCGCGCTCACCACCGGCAGGGCGCGGCCCCGGGCGACCCGGTGGGGGAGGGTGGGCCGCTCGGCGTGGAGCTCCTCCACGTCGGGCGGCTCCCACCGCACCCGGTAGGCGACGGCACCGGCGGCCGCCCAGGGGACCGCCGCGATGACCGGGGGGAGCGTCGTCTCGCCGGACACCTCGAGGGCCAGCATGCCGTCGATCTCCAGGTCGGCGAGGCAGCCGTAGGCGGTCATGGGCGGCGGCTGGGTGAGGGTCGCGATGTCGTGGTCGTCGGCGGCGGCGTGCAGCGCGCGCCGCTGCTCGTCGTCCAGGGCGTCCCCGCCGACGACGGCGCGCTGCCCGGTACCGGGCGGCGGGCCGGCCCAGCCCGTCGTCGGCAGGTTGAGGGTCGCCTGCGGCAGGACGCGGCGCAGGACCGCCAGGGCGGCCTCCGGCTCGAGCCAGATGTCCGTCCACACGGTGAGGTCGACGGCGGCTGCGGGGTCCGGGACGAGGACCGTCCCGGTGGAGGTGCGGACGGCGCCGCCGAGGCGGCGTGCCGCGGCGACGAGCCAGCCGAGCGTGCGCTCCTCGTCCCGGACGGGCAGCCCGGCCGGGAAGGCGCGGCGCAGGCCGTCGCGGTCGCCGCCCTCCTGCAGGGGAGCGGGCCCGCGCTCGACCGGCGCGTGCAGGCGGTAGGCCAGGCGCGCCGTCGTCGGTGCCCCGAGGGCCGTGGCCGCACCGGGCTCGACGCCGAAGGGTCCGACGACGGTGCTGTGGCGGGACAGGCGCAGGGTCCCGGGCGCCGGAGGGGTCGCGCGCGAGCCCCGCCCGGGGCGGGACGGGACGATGCCGGGCGCGGTCTCCCAGTGCGCGTGGGGGAACCGGCTCACCGCGAGGACCTCGACCTCGTCGTACCCGACGTCCTCCGGGAGCAGGAGCAGGTGGTGACCGCGGACCTGCGGGTCGTCCGGGTCGAGCGACGGGAGTGCCATGGAGGGAGGGTAGGTCGCCCGTGTTGCCGGCGCGGGTCGATCAGGCGACGGCAGGCGTCAGATCGGGGTGCGGTGGAAGTTCTGGAACGAGCGCGACGCCGTCGGGCCGCGCTGCCCCTGGTAGCGGGAGCCGTAGACGCTGGACCCGTACGGGTTCTCGGCGGGCGAGGACAGGCGGAAGAAGCAGAGCTGACCGATCTTCATGCCGGGCCACAGCTGGATCGGGAGCGTGGCGACGTTCGACAGCTCGAGCGTGACGTGACCGGTGAAGCCCGGGTCGATGAAGCCCGCGGTGGAGTGGGTCAGCAGCCCCAGCCGGCCGAGGGAGGACTTGCCCTCCAGGCGGGCGGCGACGTCGTCGGGCAGCGCGACCGACTCGTACGTCGAGCCGAGGACGAACTCGCCGGGGTGCAGGACGAACGGCTCGTCGTCCTCGGTCTCGACCAGCCGGGTGAGGTCCGGCTGGTCCTGCGCCGGGTCGATGACCGGGTACTTGTGGTTGTCGAAGAGCCGGAAGAAGCGGTCCAGGCGCACGTCGATGCTCGACGGCTGGATCATGTCCGGCTCGTACGGGTCGAGGCTGATGCGACCGGAGTCGAGCTCGGCGCGGATGTCGCGGTCGGAGAGCAGCACGGGGTCACGCTAGCGGCTGGGGGGTGGCGGCGTGAGCGGCGTCACGACGGGCGGACGCCCGCGGCCCGGGCGGGCGTCGGTCGTGGGACCTGTGGCGGCTTGTCCACACCTTCCTGAGTGATACCAGGGGACTGTTCACACAGGTGTGGAGCGCGCCTGTGGATAACTCGGGTTCCGGAGTGGACGG
The DNA here is from genome assembly GCF_946885855.1 of uncultured Actinotalea sp. Next base: position 3,808 of record NZ_CAMPHH010000153.1, read on the forward strand.
GTGAGGTGAGGCCGGGCGTGGTCGCCGGGTATAGTCGTCGCCGTCGCACCCTCGTCGGGGTGCCTCGCGGGTGTAGTTCAATGGTAGAACTTCAGCTTCCCAAGCTGATAGCGCGGGTTCGATTCCCGTCACCCGCTCCATCGTTTCCGCAGGTCAGGGCCTTACGGCGGCCCTATCAGACCTCCCTGGCATCCTTCTGCTGGTCGGCTCGTGCCATAACGTGCCATAGCGAAGAGGTCCGACCATGACCACTGCGACGACAACCCGACGCCACCGCCGCGCCTCCGGCGCCGTGCGCAAGCTGCCCTCCGGCCGCTGGCAGGCCCGGTACACCGGGCCCGACGGCGCCCTGCGGCCGTTGGGGACGTTCCCCACCAGGGCCGAGGCCGACCAGGCGCTCGCCCACGAGGTCTCCCGCATGGCCCGCGGGGTCTGGCGCGACCCGAGGCTCGGCGACCAGCCGCTCGGGGAGTGGTTCCGCGGCTGGATCGCCACTCGCGGGGACCTCGCGCCGAGCACGCGGGCGCTGTACGGACGGCTGCTCGAGCGGTGGATCGACGCGGAGGTGCCGGTGACGCACGGGTCGCGCGTCCGGACGGTCCGCCTCGGGTTCCGGACGCTCGCGTCGCTGACGCCGGCGGACGTGCGCGAGTGGGACGCCGCCGTCCTCGCCGAGGCGTCCCGGCGAGGGGCCGAGCGCTGGCAGCGGGCCGCGGCGCACCCGCGGCGCGCCAACGCCGCGATCCGGCAGTGGGCCGCGGCGGAGGGTCGCCCGGTCGCCGCCACCGGCCGGATGCCGGTCGAGCTGCGCGAGGCGTGGCTCGACGCGACGGGCGGCTTCATGGCCGACCCGCGGTCGACGCTGCGCAGCGTCGGGCACACCGAGGCGGCGCAGGCCTACCGCCTCCTGCACACCGGCATGGCGCAGGCGGTGTCCGACGGGCTCATCCCGGCCAACCCGTGCGCGATCAAGGGCGCCAGCCAGCGCGACGCCCGGCACCGGGCCGAGCGGCGGGTCGTCGGACCGGAGGACCTGTGGGCGCTGGCCGACGCCATGCCGGAGCGGTACCGCGCCGCCGTCGTCATCGCGTTCCTCAGCGGGCTGCGCGCCGGGGAGCTGTTCGCCCTGCAGCGCAAGCACGTCGACCTGGACACCAGCACCATCCGCGTCGAGCAGTCCCTCGGTCGCCCGGGCGCGGGGTCGGGGCGCTACGCCTCGACCAAGTCCCGAGCGGGGCGTCGCACGGTCACGCTGCCCAGGTTGGCCGTCGACGTGCTCGCTGAGCACCTGGCCCGCTTCACGCCCGAGAGTCGTGACGCGGTCGTCTTCGGAACGGCGACAGGCCGGCCACTGACCAGCGGCAGCCGGACGGTGATGTTCGCGCGAGCACGTGCGGCGATCGGCCGGGAGGACCTGACTTGGCACGACCTGCGCCACTCCGCGATGACGCTCGTCGCGTTGACCGGCGCCACGCTCCCCGAGCTCATGCAGCGCGCCGGGCACTCCACACCCCGTGCGGCGTTGCACTACCAGCATGCGGGCGACGACGCCCAAGTACGGATCGCGCAGCGCCTCGATGCGATGGCCCCGCGTCGGAGGCTTTGACCCACCCGGACGCCCGACCGAGGCAGCGCGTCTGTGACGCGTCACGGGTTCTTCGATCGGTCATGCGACAGTGTTAGTGCCCAGACAAGCCGCAGCGTTGCGGGTAGCAGGCGAAATGCCTGGTGAGACACGGGGTATGCCATGGCGCGCGGCCCGATGACGTCCCGTGGATTGGGTAGCTCGTTGGCGCGCTGCTCTGCGTCGTGGGTAACTATGTCGTCTTGATCGGTCCTGGACGTGGTCCAACGGGCGGGTGGCCCATGCCGCGACGTCCGCATCGAGCTGGGCGCAGATCCGGGAGGCCTCGGACTTGGCGATCCCCGAGGTCACCCCCCAGCGCCTCGACCACCTCGTCGATCTTGCGGGTGGAGACCGAACAACCCGGTGCGGGTCTTGGGCATCGGGACCGTCCGATCCCCGGCCGTGGTCGCCACCACCTTGCCGCGGGTCCCGTTTCGCTGGGTGGGCCCCTCGGGGGAGCGCTGGTGCGGTCCGGCGCCGATGTGGGCGGTGGTTTCGGCGTCGACCAAGGCCTGCAGCATCGCCCCGAGCATCAGCCGCATCACGTCACCCCCTTCGGCGGCGCGCAGTGCTTCGGACAGCTCCAGCAGAGCCAGACTGGTTCAGGGTCATCGCGTGATTCCTCCCCATGAGTCGCTTGGTCGCTTCTCACAGAGCCTCACGCCGTGCCCCGCTCACGTGATGGACCGACACAGCCGCAAGATCACGAACCTTAACTGCACCACTCCAAGCCGACGCACCCGAGCTATTTGTGAAAACCGTGTTACAACGCATGACGCTTCACGCGGCGAACTGCGCGTCCAGCGCAGTTCAGACTGGTAGATATCCCGCAAGGGGTTACCGCGACGCTAGTCCAACCGCTACGCTCAATTCGTGGGCAAGGAGCCGCTACGAGCAAGTCTTGCCGCAAGAAGGGGGAGAAAGTCCTAATGCACATGAGGAGAACGGTCATCACAGTGAGCACGGCAGCCGTCCTGATGGCGACACTCGCCACGGGCGCCAGCGCTGACGAGGCCGACAAGCACGGGACCCTTGAGACACCGGCCGGCGTAGAGGTGCAGGTTTACGCGCCGGCACATGCCTCGATCCGCGAGCTGCCCACTGCGTCCGTCGTGGAGATTTCCCAACCGATTCAGAGCGCTCAGGACGACTCGGCGAGCATCGAGTTCTCGATGCCTGCGGGGGCGGAGCTGGTCGCCGGCCCTGCGCCGGGTGACGAGGGCCTGGTTGCCGTCGATGCCGACGGCAACCTCCTGTTCGCTGTCACGCAACCTCAGGTCGTGGACGCCAGGGGGCGCACGATCGATGCCGTCGTCAGCGTCTCGGGCGACAGGATGCTCGTGAGCGTGGAAGCTGCGGACCCCGAGTATCCCGTTGTCGTGAGCGCTGCCGCCATCAGCGACCTCATCAACAAGGTCACTCGAACGACCACATCTCGGGGGTACATCTGGGAAGTGCAGCCCACAGCGTATGGCCGAGCGGCCGCTGAGTGGATCCACGCAGCGTGGGGTTGGCCAGAGGCGGTGCGTAAGGGCGTGCCGAACAGCCAAGGGCTGCAGGAGCAGTACCTCTGCCACCCGATGTCACAGGTCGCCCGTGTCAAGCCGACGTGGAACCTCGACTCGTGGCGCCCGACGGTCGGCCTGCCGGCGACTATTGCCGCACTGTGCAATCCCTGATCAGGATTGATCGGCAGGTCCACGGCTCGAGGTAGCCGTCCGTTGAACAGTCGGAGGGCCACCTTCGGTCATCAGCGCGCCGGGCCAGGGCGGGAGCGGCAACTGGGCATGACGCAGAAGACGCTGTGACCGGGCGGCTGATCCGCGCCTGTTAGGGGCGGCTGCCTACCGAGTCCCGCCTGGCCCGCGTCGCCTCCCTCAGGGTCGAAGATCGCGTATGGCACCAAGCCCGCGCAAGGCTGACCAACGCGCGCACCGTGGCCGCGGACACCGCAAGTCAAGTACATCAAGCGCCCCCGGTAGCACTCGGCAGCACCGCACGGTGGAGATCCGGTGGAGGGGAACGCGCAGAGGACGCGTTGCCGGCGCAGGTAGGAGTAGCCTGAGAGATCGGTTTTCGAGTCGAACGGAGTTACAAATGGTTCCGACCAAGGTGTCGCGTCATCGAAGGCTGGCAATTGTCTGGGGCGTCATCGCCGCGATCGCCGCGGCGACTTACGCCGTCACCTTTTGGATTGTTTTCGATCTGCGCGACTCGGGAATGCCCGGTGGTCCTCTGGAACGTTTCGTTTGGCCTGCCGCGGGAGTCGCGCTCGTTGCGTTCCTAGTCAGCATGTTCTATTTGGCCCGCTCTCTCGAACGGAACAGCGGCGAAAGCAGGAGATGAGTAGCACTCCGTCGGTGCGGTGACGAATCGGTCATGCTCTAGAGGAGCGGTCCTGACGCTCGTAGGGGGTTCATGAAACCGGCTCTTGGGTCTGCTGCACGGATAGGTGACAGCGGGTAGTCACGCGGCCTGGGCGGCCGGCGCGGTCATGATGGTCTCGTACTCGATGGGGGTCAACCGGCCCAGGCGGTCCTGGCGCCGGCGGCGGTGGTAGGTGCGTTTGATCCAGGTGACGATGGCGATGCGGAGCTCTTCTCGCGTGGCCCAGGAGCGGCGGTCCAGGACGTTCTTCTGCAGCAGGGAGAAGAAGCTCTCCATCGCGGCGTTG
>NZ_CAMPHH010000154.1 GCF_946885855.1 uncultured Actinotalea sp.
CCCACAGACCGGTCGCGAGGGCGTCGTCGTCGGCCTGCGGGTTCGTCTTCTGCGGGCGGCGCTTCTCGTAGAAGGCGCCGGGCGCCCACTCCTGGCCGGGCGTCGTCGTCGCGAGCCAGACGAGGGTGTCGGCGCCCTGCTCCGGAGTGAGCATGAAGAGCCGGCGCAGCGGCGTCCGGTAGAAGGCGCGGAAGAGGCTGTGGGACTCGGTGGCGAAGCTCGTCGCGACGACGCCCGGGTGGAACGCCGCCGTCGCGATCGCGTCGCCGTGGCGGCGGTGCAGCTCGCGGGTGAAGAGGATGTTGGCGAGCTTGCCGTCGCCGTAGGCCTTCTGCGCGGAGTAGCGCCGCTCGTTGTGCAGGTCGTCCAGGTCGATCTTCCCGAACAGGCGGGCCGCGGCGCTCGAGGTGTTGATCACCGTCGCGCGGCTGTCGCGCAGCCGGTCCAGCAGCAGGTGGGTCAGCAGGAACGGCCCCAGGTGGTTGACCTGGAGCGTCTTCTCGTGGCCGTCGGCGGTCACCTCCCGGGACCCCATGACGCCGCCGGCGTTGTTGGCGAGGACGTCGATGCGTGGGTACGCCGCACGCAGCTCCTCGGCGAGGCGGCGCACCTGGGACAGGTCGGCGAAGTCCGCGAGGTGGTGCGGGGCGCCGAGCTCCTCGGCGAGCGCGCGGGTCTTCTGCTCCGACCGGCCGACGACGACGACGCGGTCGCCCCGGGCGGACAGCGCCCGGGCCGCGGCGGCGCCGATCCCGTCGCTGGCGCCGGTGATGACGACGGTCCGCTGCTCCATGGGTCTCCTGTGGTCGGTCGGTCGGTCAGTCGTCGGTCGGTGGGCTCGGGCCGGGCTCCGTGCACTGGCGCAACGGTGGGCGGCTTCACGGTGTTCCGCCGCTGGGGCGGGCCCTCGGGCGCCCGGCCGAGACCCGGCCCGGGGCTCGCCCCCTGAGACGCGCCTGCCCCCACCGCGCGCGACGGCGCCGGACCCACAAGAGTGGACCACATGATCGACTCTTACGACGTCCTCGTCATCGGCGCGGGTCCCTCCGGCACCACGGCGGCCCTGCGCGCCGCCGAGCTCGGTGCGCGCGTGGCCGTCGTCGAGTCCGGCCGCGCGGGCGGGACGTGCGTCAACACCGGGTGCGTCCCGACGCGGGTGCTCGCCAAGACCGCTCGCCTCGTGCGCGAGGTGCGCACGGCCGGCGACTTCGGGATCACCGTGGACGAGCCGGGCATCGACTGGCCGGCGACGGCGGCCCGCGTGCGCTCGACCGTCGACCGGGTCCGGGAGGCCAAGCACGACGAGGACCGCTTCGCCGCCGCGGGCGTGGACGTCCTGCGCGGCCGGGCGCGCTTCGTCTCCGCGCACGAGGTCGAGATCCGCCCCTCGGGTGCGCCCGACGGCGACCCGGCACCCGACGGCGGGAGCGCGCCCGACGGCGCTGCACGGCGGGTCCGGGCGGAGAGCGTCATCCTCTGCGTCGGCGGGCACTCGCGACGCCTCCCGGTCCCCGGCGCGGAGCTCGCGACGATGCCCGAGGAGGTGCTGGACCTGCCCGCGGTGCCGGGCCGCGTCGCCGTCGTCGGCGCCGGGAACACCGGCGCGCAGCTGGTGACGATCTTCAACGCGTTCGGCAGCGAGGTGACCCTCCTCGAGGTCGCGCCGCGGATCCTCGCGCCGAGCGACCCCGACGTGTCGGACCACGTCGCACGCGCGTTCCGCGAGCAGGGCGTCCACGTCGGGACGGGTATCGAGACGGTCGAGCGGCTCGAGCGCACCGACGACGGCATCCGCCTCGTGTGGCGCGCCGACGGCGGGACGCGCGACGTCGTCGTCGACGCGGTCGTCCTCGCCACCGGGTGGCCCGCCGCCCTGGAGGACCTCGACCTCGAGGCGGCCGGCGTCCGGACCGACAAGGGGCGGATCCCGGTCGACGAGTACCTCGCCTCGAACGTCGGCCACATCTACGTCGCGGGCGACGCGAACGGCATGGCGATGCTCGTCCAGGCCGCGAACAGCGAGGGGGAGGCGGCGGCCCGCAACGCCGTCCTCGGCACCACGGTCCGCGCGCCGCACCGCCTCCTGCCCGCCGGCGGGTTCACGGACCCGGACTACGCCGACGTCGGCCTCACCGAGCCGGAGGCGCGCGAGCGCGACGAGCACTGCGTCGTGGCGCTCGTGGAGTACGCGTCGCTGGAGCGCCCCGTCATCGACGACCGGACCCGCGGGTTCCTCAAGCTCATCGCCGACCGGCGCCGGGAGTACCTGCTCGGCGCGCACGCCGTCGGCGAGAACGCGGTCGAGGTCATCCAGGCCGTGACGACGGCGATGGCGGCCGGCGTCGATGTCGCCACGCTGGCGCAGGTCGAGTTCGCGTACCCGACGTACAGCGCGGCGATCGGCGTCGCGGCGCGCCGGCTGCTGGAGGCGCCCGCCGTCCGGTGAGCGTGCCTACCCGACCGCCCCCCGTACTCTGACGCCGTCGAGGGGGGAGCCGGGTGGACGTGCCGGTGGGCGTGCAGGTCGCGTGGGTCGTCATGGTGGTGGTGGCCGTCGGGTGCTTCGTGGTCGCGCCCCGGCTGACCCGGCGCGAGCGGGCCAAGGAGCGGGTGCAGCTGCCGGCCCGCGAGCTCGCCCGGCAGTTCATCCCGCCGGGGTGGGTGATCGAGGTGGAGTACCCCGGACCCGACGGCGCGCCGCTGCGGGCCGCGGTCTTCTCGGCACGCCGCTGGGGGCTCGGGGCGACGCCGCCGTTCTCCGGGTGGGTGTGGGTCGCGCGGCGGGACCCGAGCGACGTCGTCCTGCGGCCCCATGCCCGCTCGTTCTGGCCGGGCGCGCTGTGGGTGACCGGCAGCGTCCTCCTCGTGGTCGTCGGCATCACCGCGGTGGTCGCGTGGACCGTGACGCGGCTGCCGTCCTGACCGTCGCGCCGTTCCTCACCGGCCCGTCCCGCCGTCCGGGCCGGAGCGGGACGCCGCCGCGGGCGCCGGGTGGCAGGTGGTCGGTGGCACAGTGTCGCCGTGACGTCTGCGCTGATCTCACCCGACGCCCTCGCCGCGCGGCTCGCCGACGGCGCCGCACCGCCCCTCCTGCTCGACGTGCGCTGGACGCTCGCCGGGTCGGACCGCACGGCGTACGAGGAGGCGCACCTGCCTGGCGCGGTGTTCCTGGACCTCGACCGTGAGCTCGCGTCCCCGCCGGGTGACGGGGGCAGGCACCCGTTGCCGACGGCCGCCTCGGTCGAGACCACCTTCCGGCGGCTCGGGATCACGCCGGGTCGCGACGTCGTCGTCCACGACGGCGGCGTGGCGGCCGCGGCCGCCCGGGCCTGGTGGGTGCTGCGCTGGGCCGGTCACGAGCGGGTCCGGGTGCTCGACGGCGGGCTCCCGGCGTGGGTCGCCGCGGGCGGGGCGGTCGAGTCCGGCGACGTCGCGCCGGAGCCGGCCACGGACGTCGTCGTCCGGGCGGGGGCCCTGCCGGTCCTCGGGGCCGACGACGTCCTGGACGGCCGCGCCGACGTGCTGCTCGACGCGCGGGCGCCGGAGCGGTTCCGGGGGGAGGCCGAGCCGATCGACCCGGTCGCCGGCCACGTCCCGGGTGCGGTCAACGTGCCGACGGCGGCGCTGCTCGGCCCGGACGGCCGCTACCTGCCGCCGGCCCGCCTGAGTGAGGTGCTGGCCGCGGCCACCGGGCCGGACGGACCTGTCGTGGGGGCCTACTGCGGGTCGGGGGTGACGGCGGCGCAGCTCGTCCTGGCCCTGCACGAGGTCGGCGTCGAGGCGGCGCTGTACGCGGGCTCCTGGTCGGAGTGGATCCGGGACCCGGAGCGCCCGGTCGCCGTCGGGGACTGATCGGCAGCTGCACCTCGTCCAGCGGTGGGGCGTGCGCCGCGGTGAGCGATCGAGCATCCGGCTCCTCGGCTCACGGCCGCGGGGCCCGCGGTCGGACGGCGGGGCGCTTGTCGGTCGTGGGAGGTAGGCATGGTGGTCGGGGCGTCGCCGGGGCGCCGCGGAAAGGGGAGCGACATGACGACCACACCGACACCGGACGACGGGAAGGCGGACCTGCACCGCTACCTGCAGGAGATCCGCGAGGCCGTCCTCTGGAAGCTCGAGGGGCTGTCCGAGTACGACGTCCGACGCCCGATGACGCCGACGGGGACCAGCCTGCTGGGCGTCGTGAAGCACCTCGCGGCGGTGGAGTGGGGGTACTTCTGCCTCACCTTCGACCGACCGCTCGAGGACGTCCCGGCCTGGTTCACCGACATGACGCCGAACGTCGACATGTGGGCGACGGCCGACGAGGGACGCGAGGAGCTGGTCGCGCTGTACCGCCGGGTGGGTGCGGCGGCGGACCGGACGATCGAGGAGCTGGCCCTCGACGCCACCGGCCACGTGCCGTGGTGGCGGACCGGATCGGTGACCCTGCACCGGATCCTGGTGCACGTCGTCGCCGAGACCAACCGGCACGCCGGCCAGATGGACGTGGTGCGCGAGCTCGTCGACGGCGCCGTGGGCCTGCGGTCGGGGAACGACAACATGCCCGACGGCGACGCCGCGTGGTGGGCGGAGCACCGCGCACGGGTCGAGCAGGCGGCCCGGACGGCGGCGGGGATGTGAGGCACGCCACCGGAGCCGGGCCCCGCCGCTGGTCCGCGCCACGAGGCTCTCGCGCGGGGCGGTGGCGCCCAGGCCGAGGAGAGCCGGGGATGCATAATCGTGAGGTCCAACTCATAGGTATGTGAGGCAGGGGTTCACGTGTCCAGCAGCACGAGCGCGGCGCCCGTCGGCGTCGCCCGCACCGTCGGCGTCCCGACGCTCGCCGCGATCGTCGTCGGGTCGATGGTGGGTGCCGGGGTGTTCTCGCTGCCCGGGCGGTTCGCTGCCGAGACCGGCGTGTCGGGCGCGCTCGTCGCCTGGGCGGTCGCGGGGACCGGCATGCTGACGATCGCGCTCGTCTTCCAGAACCTCGCGGTGCGCCGGCCCGACCTCGACGCCGGCGTCTACTCCTACGCGAAGGCGGGCTTCGGCGAGTACCTCGGCTTCTTCTCGGCCTTCGGCTACTGGGCCAGCGCGTGCGCGGGGAACGTCACCTACTGGGTCCTCATCATGTCGACCCTCGGCACCGTGGTTCCCGGGCTCGGCGCGGGCGACACGGTCCTGGCGGTGGCCCTCTCGTCCGTCGGGCTGTGGGTGTTCTCCGCGCTCGTGCGGCGCGGCGTGCGGGAGGCGGCAGCGGTCAACCGGGTCGTGACGGTGGCGAAGCTGCTGCCCATCCTCGCGTTCGTGCTGCTCACGGCGTTCGTCTTCGACCCCGCCGTCTTCGTGGAGAACCTCGCCGGGGGTCAGGGCGCCCCACCGCTGTGGGAGCAGGTCCGCGCGACGATGCTGACGACGGTGTTCGTCTTCCTCGGGGTCGAGGGGGCGAGCGTCTACTCGCGGCACGCGCGGCGGCGCCAGGACGTCGGTCGGGCGACCCTGCTCGGGTTCCTCAGCGTCCTGGCCGTGTTCGCATCCGTGACGATCGTCGCGTACGGGATCCTGCCGCGCGCCGACATCGCCGCGCTCGACGAGCCGTCCATGGCCGGGGTGTTCGAGGCCGCCGTCGGGCCCTGGGGCGCGGGGCTGGTCGCCGTCGGCTTGGTGATCTCCGTCGGCGGCGCCTACCTGGCCTGGACGCTCATGGCGGCCGAGGTGATGTTCGTCGCGGCGAAGGACCGCGACATGCCGCGGTTCCTCGCGCGCGAGCGCAACGACGTCCCCGTCGGCGCCCTCGTGCTGACCTCGGTCGTCGTGCAGGTGCTGCTCGTCGTGACGCTCGCCAGCGAGGACGCCTTCGGCCTGGCGCTCGAGCTCACCAGCGCACTGGTGCTCGTGCCGTTCCTGCTCGCGGCGGGCTACGGGCTGCGCCTGGTGCTGCGCCGCGAGGGCTACGCGCCGGGGGAGCGGGTGTGGCGGCGCGACGTCGTCGTCGCCGGGGTGGCGACGCTCTACGCGGCGTTCCTGCTCTGGGCGGCCGGCCCGACCTACCTGCTGCTGTCGTCAGTCCTCTACGCGCCGGCGACCGTGCTGTTCGTCATGGCGCGGCGCGAGCAGGGGCGGCGGCTGTTCTCGCCCGGGGAGCTGGTGATCCTCGCGGTGTCGCTGGTCGGCGCCGCCGCCGGGGTCTGGGCGCTCGCCACGGGCGCGATCACCCTCTGACGCGCCGGCGGTGCCTCCGGAGCGCCGATCCGGGAGAGCGCGTCGCCGTCGTCGTCGCCGCCGCCGGATCGTGGAGCGTTTCCCGCTCGAGACGCGGAGAACGCGCCCCGATCCTGGTGGGACCTGGACCTGGACCTGGACCTGGACCTGGACCTGGACCTGGACCTGGACCTGGGCGCGCTGGGCGGGGCGCCGGGCCGGGTGGCTCGTCGCCCGCCCCGTCGCGCGATCGTGGCGGCTGACCCGCGCCGGACGCGGGAAACGCGCCACGATGCCGACGGCATAGCCGGAGGCGGATCGACGACTGTCCGGACGCGGCAGGAGTCGGCGGGGTGGTCCCGGGCCGGTGCGTGCGCGAGCCCCCTCGCGCCGGGGCGGGAGGGGGCTCGCGGTGCTCGCGGGGTCAGGCCGACCGGCGCTCGTGCACGCCCTCGGCGATCTCCTCGACGAGCTTGGCGTTGAATGCCGGCAGGTCGTCGGGGACTCGGCTGGAGACGAGGCCCTGGTCGGTGACGACCTCCTCGTCCACCCACGTCGCGCCGGCGTTGCGAAGGTCGGTCCTGAGCGACGGGTAGGACGTCATGGTGCGGCCGCGGACCACGTCGGCGTCGGTGAGGATCCAGCCGCCGTGGCAGATGACGCCCACGGGCTTGCCCTGGTCGAAGAACGCTTTGGCGAAGCGGACCGCGTCCTCGTCCATCCGGATCTTGTCACCGTTGGCGACGCCACCGGGTAGGACGAGCGCGTCGAAGCGGCTGGCATCTGCCTGGGTCACGGCCTCGTCGACCGTGGCCTCGTGGCCGTTCTTGCCGGTGATCGTCCCGCTCTCGGGGGAGACGAGCACCGCCTGTGCGCCGTGCTCGGTCACCGCCTGCCAGGGGCTGGTCAGCTCGCTGTCCTCGAAGCCGTTCGTGGCGAGGAAGGCGACGGTCTTGCCGGTCAGGTGAGACATGGGTGTCCTCCGTTCGTCGTGCGTCCGGGGTCGTTGCCGACGGTAGGTCGGGTGCGCGGCGTCGGCATCCGGGGAGGGTGGTCTGCCAGGCGCGGCTCAGGCGGCCGTCGGCGTCGCCCGGCTCAGGACACGGCGCCGTCGACGTAGAACCACTGCCGGTCCTCGCGGACGAACCGGCTCACCTCGTGCAGGGTGTCGCGGCCGGACGGTGAGCGCCGGTACGCGCGGAACTCCACGAGGCCGTCGGCGTCCAGCAGGCCGCCCCGCTCGGTGCGCGCGACGTCGAGGCGGTACCAGCGGTCCTCGGGGTCGAGCTCCAGCGTGCGGGGGCGGGTCGACCGGTGCCAGGTCCGCAGGAGGTAGGCCGTGTCGCCGGACGCGAACGCGCTGAACCGGGACCGCATGAGGCGCTCGGCGGTCGGCGCTCGGTCGCCTTCGTGGAGCGGCCCGCAGCACTCCCCGTACAGGAGGCCGGTCCCGCAGGGGCAGCGCGCGTCCGTCACCGTCCCAGTATCCCGACGATGGAGCCCTGCCCCGCGGCACCGGCCGATGTGTACGCTCGTCCATATGAGCCCAAGGACCCCTGACGACGACCGCCGCACCATGCGCGAGCGGATGCTCGCCGGGGACCTCTACCTCGCCGACGACCCCGAGATCGCCGAGGCGAACGCCGCCGCGACGGACCTGATGACGGCCTACAACGCGACGACGCCGCGCCAGGGCCCGCTCCGGCGCGCGCTCCTGGAGCAGCTGCTCGGTGCGGTCGGCGAGGACACGGTCGTCCGCCCGCCCCTGTACGTCGACTACGGCTCGCAGATCCGCATCGGAGCCCGGTCCTTCGTCAACTACGGGCTCGTCGCGCTCGACGTCGCCGCCATCACGATCGGCGACGACGTCCAGATCGGCCCGAACGTCCAGCTC
>NZ_CAMPHH010000155.1 GCF_946885855.1 uncultured Actinotalea sp.
GGGTGGGCGTCGTCAGGGGAGACGGCAGAGGCCCGGGCCCCGTGCGGGGATCCGGGCCTCGGGCCGTCGCGTCGGAGGTCAGACGGCGCTGAGCCGCTGCTCGGCGATGACCTCGGCGATCTGCACGGCATTGAGCGCCGCACCCTTGCGAAGGTTGTCGTTGCTGATGAAGAGGACGAGCCCGCGCCCGTCGGCCACGCTCTGGTCCTGGCGGATCCGGCCGACGTAGCTCGGGTCCGCGCCCGCGGCCTGCAGCGGCGTCGGGATGTCGGTGAGCTCGACGCCCGGGGCGCCCGCGAGCAGCTCGGTCGCCCGCTCGACGGAGATCGGCCGCTCGAACTCCGCGTTGACGGACAGCGAGTGGCCGCTGAACACCGGCACGCGCACGCAGGTGCCGGCCACGAGCAGGTCGGGGATCTCGAGGATCTTCCGGCTCTCGTTGCGGAGCTTCTGCTCCTCGTCGGTCTCCAGCGAGCCGTCGTCGACGACCGACCCGGCGAGCGGGACGACGTTGAACGCGATCGGCCGCTGGTAGACGCCCGGCTCCGGCAGCGCGACCGCACCGCCGTCCAGGGCGAGCGCCGCGACGTCGTCGGCGACCGCGCTGCGGACCTGCCCCTCGAGCTCGGCGACTCCCGCGACCCCGCTGCCCGAGACCGCCTGGTACGTCGAGACGACGAGCCGGCGCAGGCCGGCCTCGTCGTGGAGCGGCTTGAGCACCGGCATCGCGGCCATGGTCGTGCAGTTGGGGTTGGCGATGATCCCCTTGACGGCCCCGGCGACCCCGTGGGGGTTGACCTCGCTCACCACGAGCGGCACGTCCGGGTCCTTGCGCCACGCGGAGGAGTTGTCCACCACGAGCGCACCGGCGGCGGCGAACCGCGGGGCGTGCTCACGGGACGGCCCGCCCCCGGCGGAGAAGAGCGCGACGTCGATGCCCGCGAGGTCCTGCGACGCGATGTCCTCGACGACGACGTCCTCGCCCTTCCACGGCAGCGTCGTGCCGGCGGAGCGCGCGGAGGCGAAGAAGCGGATGCTCGCGACGGGGAAGTCGCGCTCCGCCAGCAGCTGCCGCATGACGCGGCCGACCTGCCCGGTCGCGCCGACGACGGCGACGTTCAGCCCAGCAGCCATGTCAGCGCCCCGTCCCGCCGTAGACCACGGCCTCGCCCTCGGAGGAGTCGAGCCCGAACGCCGTGTGGACGGCGCGCACCGCGTCGTCGAGCTGGTCCGAGCGCGTGATCACCGAGACGCGGATCTCCGAGGTGGAGATCATCTCGATGTTGATGCCGGCGTCGCGCAGCGCGCCGAAGAGCTTCGCGGACACGCCCGGGTGGGACTTCATGCCGGCGCCGATGAGCGAGAGCTTGCCGATCGTGTCGTCGTACTGGATCGAGTCGAAGCCGATCCGCCCCTGCGCCGCCGCGAGCGCCTCGGTGGCCTTCTGGCCGTCGGCCGCGGGCAGCGTGAAGGAGATGTCGGTCAGGCCGGTCTGCGCCGCCGAGACGTTCTGGACGATCATGTCGATGTTGACGTCCGCGGCGGCGACGACCTCGAAGATCTGCGCCGCCGTGCCGGGCACGTCCGGGACGCCGACGACGGTGACCTTCGCCTCGCTCCGGTCGTGCGCGACGCCGGAGATGATCGGCTGCTCCATGCTCTCTCCTTCGACGACCTCGTCCGTGACGAGGGTGCCCACGTGACCCGAGAAGGACGAGCGCACGTGGATGGGGACGTGGTGGCGGCGGGCGTACTCGACGCAGCGGAGCATGAGCACCTTGGCCCCGCTCGCCGCCATGTCGAGCATCTCCTCGTAGGTGATGCGGTCGAGCTTGCGCGCCGCCGGGACGATGCGCGGGTCGGCGGAGAAGACACCGTCGACATCGGTGTAGATCTCGCAGACGTCGGCCTTCAGCGCTGCCGCGAGCGCGACAGCCGTGGTGTCCGAGCCGCCGCGGCCGAGGGTCGTGACGTCGTTGGTCTGCTCGTTGACGCCCTGGAAGCCCGCGACGATCGCGACGGAGCCGGAGTCCAGCGCCTGCCGGATCCGGCTCGCGCGGACGTCGATGATCCGGGCGCGGCCGTGGACGTCGTCGGTGATGACGCCCGCCTGCTGCCCGGTGAAGGACTGCGCCTCGACGCCGAGGTTCGCGATCGCCATGGCCAGCAGGGACATGGAGATCCGCTCGCCGGCGGTGAGGAGGATGTCCATCTCCCGCGACGGCGGCAGCGGGGTGATCTCGTTGGCGAGCTCGATGAGCTCGTCGGTCGTGTCCCCCATGGCCGAGACCACGACGACGACGTCGTCGCCGGCGCGCTTCGCCTCGGCGATCCGCTTCGCGACGCGCTTGATGCTCGCCGCGTCCGCGACGGACGAGCCGCCGTACTTCTGCACGATGAGGCCCACGGTTGCTCCGATGGTGGGGGTCGGGTCGGGGTACCGCGAGGCGCGACGGCGGGCCCCGGCGGGACGATGGTAATCGGGCCCACGATCCGGACACGCCCGGTTCCACGATCCGGTCCCCGTCGACGCGGCGCGGTCGGCGCGGACCGGGGCCGAGCCCCGCTCGCGACGACGGGTCAGGAGGTCGGGGTCAGGGGACGAGGACGTCCCAGGCCAGCCGGAGGATGAGGCCGCCGACGACCACGAGGAACACCACACGCACGAACGTGCTGCCCCGGGCGAGCGCCATCCGGGCGCCGAGGTACGCCCCGGCGACGTTCGCCGCCCCCACGAGCAGCCCGAGCCCCCACAGCGGCGCACCCTGCGGCACGAACACGAGCAGCGCCCCGAGGTTCGTCATCGCGTTGACGATCTTCGCCTTGGCGGACGCCTCGAGGAACGCGTAGCCGAGGATGCCGACCAGCCCGATGACGAGGAAGGTCCCCGTCCCCGGTCCGACGAGCCCGTCGTAGACGCCGACGGCGGCGCCGAGCAGCGCGGCCGCGCCGAGGTGCTCCCGGCCGGACCACCGCAGCGCCGTCGTCCGCCCGACGGCGGGCCGCGCGACGGTGTACGCGAACACCGCCACGAGCGCCACGAGGACGACGACGAGGATCGCCTGCTCGGGCAGCAGCACCGCGAGCGCGGCCCCGCCCGAGGCGCCGACGAGGGCCGCGACGCCCATCGGCACGGCGGTCCGCAGGTCGGGCCGGACCCGCCGGTAGTACGTCACCGCGCTGGTCGAGGTGCCCATGATGCTGGCGAGCTTGTTCGTCGCGAGCGCCTGCACCGGGCTGATGCCGGGCACGAGCAGCAGCGCGGGGAGCTGGATGAGACCCCCGCCGCCGACGACGGCGTCCACCCACCCCGCGAGGAACCCGGCGAGCACGAGGAGGACCACGGTCCCGGTCGCGAGCTCGAGGCCGGTGGTGAGCACCTCGTCCGCCAGCAGCACGCCGGTGTTCCTATCACGCGCGCGGCGCCGCGGCCGCACGGACCTCCACACCACCCTTCCCGCCGGGCCCGGACACGCACGGGATCTCCACGGCGGTTCACCCCCACGGACCTACGGTGCGGCTCTAGCGTTCGACCATGTCGATCGAGGCGCAGGGGGTCCGGCGGTCCTTCGGTGCGGTGCGCGCGGTGGACGGGGTCGACCTCGTCGCGAGACCCGGCCGCGTCACCGCCCTCATCGGGCCCAACGGGTCGGGCAAGACGACGCTGCTGCTCGTCCTCGCGGGCCTGCTGCGGCCGGACGCGGGCACCGTGCGGGTCGGCGGCGTCGACCCGCTCACGGACAGTCGGGGCGCACGAGCGGTGACCGGCTGGATGCCGGACGTCTTCGGGACGTGGGACTCGCTGACGGCCCGGGAGGTGCTGCTCACCTTCGCGGCCGCGTACCGGGTGCCCGACGACGTCGCCCGGGCACGCGTCACCGAGCTCCTCGCCACCGTGCACCTGGCGGAGTACGCCGACCGCCCCGCCCACGTGCTCTCCCGTGGCCAGAAGCAGCGACTCGGCCTGGCACGCGCCCTCGTCCACGACCCGCAGGTGCTCCTGCTCGACGAGCCCGCGTCCGGCCTGGACCCGCGCTCGCGCGTGGACCTGCGCGTCCTGCTGCGCGACCTCGCGAGCCGCGGCAAGACGGTCCTGGTCAGCAGCCACGTCCTCACCGAGCTCGACGAGATGGCCGACGACGCCGTCTTCCTCTCCGCCGGCCGCACGGTCGCGACCCAGTCGGTCCACGACGCGGTGACGACCCGCCGGCCGTGGCGCGTCCGGGCGCTGTCGCAGCGCGGACTCGTGCGGTGGCTGGACGACCGCGAGGTCCCCTGGCGCGCCGAGGAGCCGTTCGCGGCACCGGCCGAGGGCTCCGGCGGCGTCGTCGTCGAGCTCGAGAGCGAGGAGGCCGCGGCCGCCCTGCTGCGCGACGCCGTCGGCGCGGGGGTGCCGGTCACCGCGCTCAGCCCCGCGACCGGCGCGCTGGAGTCCACGTACCTGGCCCTGGAGGAGGAGCGGCGATGAGCACCGACGTCCAGCCCCGCATCGCGCCCGACGACGGTGCCGCTCCCCCGCCCGTGCGGCACACCGGCACGTGGTTGCTCACGCGGTCGGGCGTGCGCACCGTCGCCACGCTCGAGCTGCGTCAGCGGGTGCGGTCGACACGCTGGGTCGTGTCGCTGGTGGTGTTCGGCGTCGTCGTCGGTGTCGTCACCGCCCTCACCTACTACGTCGCCCGGCAGACGACGGGCGGTGTGCCGGCGGACACGGCGCTGGCGGCGACCACCGGGCGCACGATGTTCGGCTTCATCGTCTTCTTCGTACTGTTCCTGGGGCTGCTCGTCTCCCCGACCCTGTCGGCCACGTCCATCAACGGCGACCGGGCGAACGGCACGCTCGCCACGCTCCAGGTGACGCTGCTCAGTCCCGCCGAGATCGTGCTGGGCAAGCTGCTGGCGTCCTGGGTCGCGTCGCTGGCCTTCCTCGCCGTGTCCGTGCCCTTCGTGGTCTGGGCGTTCGCGACCGGCGGCACGGCGTTCATCGGGCTGGTCACGACGCTCCTGCTGCTCGCCGTCGTGCTGGCGGTGGTGTGCGCCATCGGGCTGGGGTTCTCGGCGCTGACCGCCCGCACGGCCGGGTCCTCCGTGCTCACCTACGTCGCGATCGCGGGGCTGTGCGTCGTGTCGCTCATCGTGTTCGGACTGAGCATCCCGCTGGTCAGCGGCCAGGAGCGGGTGCAGGTCCGCAGCGAGGACTGGTCGCCGGGCCGGGACATCACCTTCGACGAGAACGGACGGCCGTCGGAGGAGATCCCCTGCGTCCTGCGGGAGGAGGAGCGGTACGTCACCCACACGGAGCGCACGTGGTGGCTGCTGGCGGTGAACCCGTTCGTGGTCGTGGCGGACGCCTTGCCGCCGGCGACCGGCACGCAGATCGCGGACCCCATGACCGGCATCCGCTACGGCGTGCGCACGCTCCGTCTGGGCGCGCAGGAGCCGCTGGACGAGTGCTGGTCCGGCCGGGCCTGGGAGGAGCGCGAGGCCGAGAGCCGGGCGCGCGCCGACGAGCTGGGCGCCGTCTGGCCGTGGGGCCTCGCGGCGAACCTGCTCCTGGGCGCGGCGGGCGTCCTGCTGGCGGTGCGCCGCCTCACGATTCCCCAGGCGAAGCTCCCCCGCGGCACCCGCGTCGCCTGACGGTCGCCGCGGTCGCGCCGGCCCCGTGTCGCGCGTGGGTCAGGGGTGGAGGGCCTGGAACTCCGCCTCGGCCGCCACGTCGTCGTCGACGTCCAGGCGCAGGTGGGCGAGGATCACCTGGAGGACGCGCAGGACCGCGGAGGCGCGCTCGCCCCAGTTCGCGAGGTAGGAGTACTGCCACCACCACAGCGCCTCGAGGGTCTGGCCCGCGTCGAAGTGCCGCTGCCCCTGGACGAGGGCGCCGGCGACGAGGACGAGGTCCCCGGACACCGACGACGAGACGAGCGACTCCCCCAGCAGCGGGTCGTCGACCTCGACGTAGGCGTCGAGTCCCTCGAAGACGTTCTCGAGCGCGGCCCGCAGCGGGTCGAGGTCCGCGTCGGGGCCGACGTCGGGCTCGAAGCGCTCCGGCGGGACGATGTCGACCATCGCGCCGAGCCGCGCGCCGGCGGCCAGCACGTCGGAGACGGCGAGGAGCAGGAGCGGGATCGCGACCTCGGGGTTCGTCCCGGCCGCGACCTCGGTGACCGTGGTGACGAAGGCGCGGGCCTCCTGCGAGACCGACGCTGCGACCTCGGCGAGGTCGGCCGGGGCCTCCGTCGGGTGCGCAGCGGCGCCCTCCGCGTCCGGGGCGGACGAGCCGTGCGCGTCCGGTCCGGTGGCCTGCTGCGGGACGTCGGCGTTCTCGGGGGTGTCAGGCACTGATCTGCCTCCGTCCTTCGAAGGCCCGCCCCAGCGTGACCTCATCGGCGTACTCCAGGTCGCCCCCGACCGGCAGGCCGGATGCGAGGCGGGTCACCCGCAGGCCCAGGGGGACCAGCAGGCGTGCGAGATACGTGGCCGTGGCCTCGCCCTCGACGTTGGGGTCGGTCGCGAGGATGACCTCGGTGACCTGCCCGTCGGCGAGACGGGCGAGGAGCTCCTTGATGCGCAGGTCGTCCGGGCCGACGTCGTCGATCGGGTTGATGGCACCGCCGAGCACGTGGTACCTCCCGCGGAACTCGCGGGTGCGCTCGATCGCGACGACGTCCTTGGGCTCCTCGACCACGCAGATGACGGCAGGTGACCGGCGCGGGTCGCGGCACACCCGGCACAGCTCCTCCTGGGCGACGTTGCCGCAGACGGAGCAGAACTGGACGCGCGCCTTGACCTCGATCAGCGCGTCGGCGAGCCGGCGCACGTCCGCGGGATCCGCGGCGAGGAGGTGGAAGGCGATGCGCTGCGCGCTCTTGGGGCCGACCCCGGGCAACCGCCCGAGCTCGTCGATGAGGTCCTGCACCGCGCCTTCGTACACACGGTCAGCCTAGTCGCCGGAGCGCCCCGCGGGCCTCGCGGCGCCACCGTCCGCGCCGGGAGGATCAGCCTTCCTCCGGGATCTCGTCGATGACGGTGCCGCCGAGCATCTGGGCGATGAGCGGCGCGCCGACCAGTCCCGTCGAGGCGAGGTCCGGGTCGTCCGGGTCGGTGTCCTCGCCGTCGTCGTAGCGCCGCACGGGGGCCGACGGTGCGGCCGCGCCGCCGAAGCGACCGCGAGCCCGCGGCTCGTCCCGCTGCGCCTGGGCTGCGGTGTGCGACCGGCCCAAGCCGGGTGCCGCGTCCGGTGCTCGCGTCGCGCCCCGCGCCTGCCCGGCGGGCCGCGCGCCGGCGTCCGGGGGGCCGTCGGGGTACGGCTCCTCCTCGGGCGGCGGGATGTCCCACGGTGGCGGCGGCTCCTCGGCGCGCGCCGCGGCGGCGGACCCGACCGGGATGCCGACGTTGCTGCCGGGCGACGACGCCGTCGCTCGCTCACCCGTCCGCTCGCCGTCGCCGGCACCAGAGGCGTCGGCGGCCGGGGCGGCGGCGCGGCGCGCGGGCGGCGCATCCCAGGATGCCGCGGCCTCGGCGGTGGACATCGCGCGGCGGCGCTCGTCGCCTCCCGCAGCGCCCGGCCGGTTCCCGCCCGACGGCGCCGCGGCCGCAGCCGACCCCGTCGCCTCGCCGCCATCCGTGCCAGGGGGCGCCGCCGGTGCGGTCGCGTCTCCCGCGATCGTCGGTTCGATCCGCACCTCGAGGCCGAGGGTCTCGTGCAGCGCGCGCCGGACGTGGTCGGCGTGGTTGCCGGTCCGGAACGTCCCCGCGAGCTGCGGGGTGGTGAAGGCCAGCGACAGCCGGCCCTCGGCGAGCTCGGCCACGTGCGCGTTCTGGCTGACGAGCACCCAGGTCGCCATGCGCAGGCCCTTGAGGGTCTGCAGCACCTCGGGCCAGCGGCGACGGACCGTCTCGGCGTCGAGCCCGCCGGCCGTCAGGGAACCGGCGGCCGGCGGTGCGGGCGCGGGTCCGGTCGCAGCGGCGGGTGCGGCAGGTGCGGCCGGTCCAGCCGCAGCAGCAGGGGCTGTGGCCGCAGGTCCAGTGGCCTCAGGACCGGCAGCGGGGGCAGGGGTGGGGCC
>NZ_CAMPHH010000156.1 GCF_946885855.1 uncultured Actinotalea sp.
CACGGGCACTCCCGCACCGACCCCGGCCCCGACGCCCGCCCCGACGCCCGCCGCGACGCCCGCCGCGACGCCGGGTGCGGCCCCGGGAGCGGGCGCGATCCCGGATGACGACGCGGCCGAGGGGACGGAGGACGAGAAGCCGCCCGCGTCCGTCCTCGTCTCCGTCCTCCTGGTCGTCGCGGGCATCGCGCTGCTCGTCCTCGGCGCGCGCCTCCTCGTGGCGGGGGCGGTGGGTATCGCGCAGGCCGTGGGTGTCTCCGAGCTCGTCATCGGTCTGACCGTCGTCGCGGCGGGGACCTCCGCACCGGAGCTCGCCGCCTCCGTCGTCGCGGCCCGACGGGGCGAGCGCGACATGGCCGTGGGCAACATCGTGGGCAGCAACATCGCGAACATCGGCCTCATCCTCGGGCTGCCCGCGGTCCTCGCGGGGGGCGGGATCCCGGTCCCGGACGCCGCGATCGCCCTCGACATGCCCCTGATGATCGCGACGGCCGTCGCCCTCCTGCCGGTCGCCTTCACCGGCTTCGCCATCCGCCGGTGGGAGGGTGCGCTCTTCGTCGGCCTCTACGTCGCCTACACCGCCTACCTCGTCCTCCAGGCGACCGCGCACGACGCGCTCCAGGGGTTCACGGCCGCCATGCTCTGGTTCGTGCTCCCGCTGGTCGCCGCGACCCTCCTCGCGGTGACCGCCTACGAGGTCGGGCTGCGCCGTGGGCGCCGAGCCGTCGGCTGACGCCCGCCGCCTGCCGGTCCCATCTCACGCCGCCGTCGACCCGGGCCCTGCCGACAGTGCGGGTCCCGCGGACGTCGCGGGCGTGTCCGGGCTCTCGTCCTCGGCCTCCCGCGCGTGGAGGTAGCGCCACGCCAGGAGGGCGCAGACGACGCCGTTGAGCACCCCGACGACGACGTCCGACAGGTGGTGCATGCCGCGGTAGAGGCGCGAGAACGCGACGAGGAGCGGCACCGCGAGGACCACGGCCATGGCGGTCCACCGCAGCGCCGCGTTCCGGATCCGCGACGCCAGGAGCGCGAGGGTCAGGTAGAACGCGGTCGACGCGCCGACGTGCCCGCTGGGGAAGCCCGACGTCGGCGGGGCCTCGTCGAGCTGCTCGACGTCGGGCCGCTCGCGACCGACGACGGCGGCCGCGGTGACGAACACGCTCGACTGGATCGAGATGGCGATCGCCGGGACGAACGCGCGGCGCCACTGCCGGGTGCGCCACCACAGGACCGCGACCGCCAGCACGCACGCGCCGATGATGAACTGCGTCCCCCCGATGTGCGACCAGACCGCCGTGAGGTCGTCCAGCACCGGGGTCCGGCGCTCCTGCAGCTCCTCGTTCAGGACGACCTCGCCCGGCAGGGAGTCGAGCGGCCCGACGACGAGCAGGCCGAGACCGACGATCCCCACCCACAGCAGCAGGACCGGCAGGAGGCCGCGGCGCACCAGGTCCCGCAGGGTGCGCCCGCTCAGCGGCCGGTTGCGGCCCTCCTCGGGTCCCGCCGGGTAGGACGACCCCGGCCGGCCGTGCTCGGCACGCGCCCGGGGTGACGGCTCGTGCGCCATGACGCCTCCTCAGCGATGGTCGGGGCGGTCGGGGGACGCGGACGTCGGCGTGCGGTCGCCCCACCCGTGCCAGCCCAGGTACGAGGCGCCGGCCGTGGCCCCGCCGAGGGCGATCCCGGCGACGACGTCGGAGGGGTGGTGCGCGCCGAGGAGGACCCGGTCCGCCCCGGTCAGGACGACGGCGAGCGCGACGAACCCGACGACGACGGCCCGCCCGCGGCGGCCCAGCAGCGGCAGGACGAGCAGCACGACGACGACGCCGGTGGCCGCCGTGTTCATCGCGTGCCCCGAGGGGAAGCTGGCGCCCGGGGCGCGCGTCAGGACGACATCGACGACGGGCCGGGCCCGAGCCACGAGGACCTTGAGCACGTTGGCCAGCCCCCAGGTGACCAGGACGGTCGCGACCGCCCAGACCGCGCGCGCCCGGAGCCCGTGCCGGAACCACACCACCGCGCCCAGCGCGGCCGCGGCGAGGTTGACCCACCGCGCCTGGGACAGCTCCTGCCACACGAGGGCCGCGCGGTGCAGCCCGGGGTCCGCGGCGGTGAGCCGCGTGGCGGCCCGGACCGTCTCGACGTCGGCGGCGTGCACGGCCGAGGCCTCGGACCGCACGGCGAGGGCCAGCACGGCGACGGGCACCGCGGTGCCCACCGCCAGCGCGGCCGCCCGCGCCAGCCGGCTGGCCCGCAGCCACCGGATCATGGTCGGAGCGTAGAGCCGGGCCCGTGTCCGCGCGTGTCGAGGCGCCGCCGGGACCGACGCGCCACGGGACGCCGTGCCCGGCGGGGCCCGGGCGGTGGTAGGCAGGCCCCGTGGACCTCGACATCGGCTGGCTCCTGCGCGAGCTCGTGCCCGGTTCGCTGCGTGCCCTGGACCTGGTCGGGGTGTTCCTCAACGGTGTCCTCGGCGGGACGATCGCCCGCCAGCGGCGGTTCGACCTCGTCGGCTTCGCGATCCTCGCGATCGTGTCCGCGCTCGGCGGCGGCATCCTGCGCGACACGCTCCTGCAGCAGGGCCCGCCCGTCGCGCTGACCGATCCCTGGTACCTCGCGACGGCGCTCTGCGGCGCCGTCGTCGCCTTCGTGGTGCGGCTCGAGGGGCGCTGGTGGACGCGGACCTACTTCGTGGGCGACTCCCTCGTGCTCGGCTGCTGGGCCGCGGTGGGCGCCGGGAGGGCCCTCGAGGCGGAGCTGGGCGTGCTGCCCGCGGTGCTCCTGGGCGTGACCACGGCTGTCGGCGGCGGGATGATCCGCGACGTCGTCGTCGGCCAGGTGCCGGCCGTCTTCGGGGGGAACACGCTGTACGCGACGTCAGCCGTGATCGCGTGCCTCGTCCTCATCCCGTTGCACGAGGCGGGCTTCGAGACCGCGGGCGTGTACGCGTCGATCGCCGTCGGCGCCGGGCTGAGCCTCCTGGCGCGCCGGCGCCGCTGGACCCTGCCCGACGCGGACGCGGTGCGGCTGCGTCCCCTGCCGCGGCTGCGCCCCCGCCACCGCCGTCCCGAACCGCCGGAGTGAGCACGCGCCGCCGCGCGACGACACGCCGGGCGGCGCTCCTCCTTCACCCGCTCGCCCGAACGCTCACAACCCAAGATCGAGCTCCGATGGGCCGTGCGGGGGCCTTGTCGGGTCCCAGCCCCGCACGTCCTGGAGCCGTCCCGTGTCACGACCCGCCGTCGCTGTTGCCGCCGCGACCGCCCTTCTCGCGTCCCTCGTCTCCGTCGCGCCAGCAGCGGCGGTGACCGAGCGGTCACCGGCCGCACCGGCGTTCGCGTCGGCCGCCCCGATCGCACCGATCGCACCGGACGTGCCGGTCGCGGCGGGGTCCGGGCCGGAGTGGGAACCCGCCCCAGACCCGCAGCCGACGCCGTCCACCGGCCTGTCGGCGTCGCCGGACGAGCAGATCCGCATGGTGGCGCCCCCGATGCCCCCGCAGACGTACAACGGTGAGGTCCGCAATCTCGTCGGGGCGTGGGGCGGCTTCGCCAACGGCCGGATCCCGCTCAGCGCGATGTGCACCGCCTCGTGGGCGTCGCGGCACTCCTTCCGCTGCGACGCGGATCAGGCGCTCGAGGCCATGAACGCGGCCTTCCGTGCGGCGTTCGGCAGGGACCTCGCGATCACGTCTTCGTACCGGACGTACGAGGAGCAGGTGGCGCTCAAGGCCACGAAGCCGACGCTCGCGGCCACGCCGGGAACCTCGAACCACGGCTGGGGACTCGCGGTCGACCTCAGCGGCGGGGTGCAGACGTGGGGCTCGCCCGAGCACAACTGGCTGCGCGCGAACGCCAACGCGTTCGGGTGGTATCACCCCGCATGGGCGCAGTACTACGGCTCCCTTCCCGAGCCGTGGCACTGGGAGTACGCCGGTGCCGTGGCGTCGGGGAACCTCGACCAGAACCGCACGCTGGCGGCGGAGCTGCTGCGCGGGACGAGCTGGAACACCGCCGCCGAGTGGACCTGCCTCACCCGGGTCTGGCAGGCCGGCGGCTGGGACCACGGCTTCGTCGGCCCGGGTGCCGTCCGCGGGATCGCGGGGACGGACATGGCCCGCGCCTTCGGCAGCGGGTGGGCGACGTCCTCCTCGGCCAGTGCCTTCCTCGCCAACCCCAAGCTGCAGATCGAGCGTGGGCTCGCCGAGATCACCGAGTGGTACGGCGGGGCGTGCCGGGCCGAGCGGGGCGACCCCCTCACGCGGTTCGTGCAACCGAGCGTCTCGTCGAGCTCCGTCGGGCTGGGTCAGGCCGTGACGGTGCGGGCCGGCACGGTCGGCACCGTGGACTGGGTCCTCGAGGTCGTGGACACGCGGACGGCCGTCGTCGTGCAGCGCTCCTCCGGCCGCGCCGACAGCACCGCCCTCGCGGTCCGCTGGGAGACCGACAACGCCCAGGGCCGCCCGGTCGGCCCGGGACCGTACCGGCTGAGGCTCAGCGGGCTCGACGCCGTCGACGGCGAGGTCGTCCCGCCCTTCACGGCGGACGTCGAGGTGACCGGGTCGCAGGTCCCACCGACGGTCGCGCCCGTCCCCCTCGTCGGAGACCTCGCGTTCGTCCCCCTGACCCCGGCCCGGGTGCTCGACACGCGGCCCGGTGGCGAGTCCCTCGGACCCGCGTCGCGTCTGGACCTGCGCGTCGCAGGTGCGCACGGTGTCCCGTCCGACGCGCGGGCCGTCGCCCTGAACATCACCGCCACCGTGCCCTCCGGCGTCTCGCACCTGCGGGTGTGGCCGGCGGGCCGGCCGATGCCGACGGCCTCCGTGCTCAACATGGACCGTGGCCGGCAGGCGACGGCCGCTGGGGTCGCCGTCGGCGTCGGGGGCGAGGGCAGGGTGAGCATCTACAACGACGCGGGGGCGACCCACCTCGTCGTCGACGTCACCGGCTACTGGACGTCGGCCCGCGGCACGGGGGCCGGCTTCACGCCGCTCGCGGTGGCCTCCCGCGTGCTGGACACACGCTCCTCCCGCCCCGCGCCCGCACCCGGGGCGCCGCGGACCGTCCAGGTCAGCGGACGTGACGGGGTGCCCGGTGACGCGGCGGCCGTCGTCGTCAACGTGGTCTCCGTGGGGTCGGGCGGCGACGGCTACGTCGCGGTGGTGCCGCACGGGCAGCCCGCCACGACCTCGACGGTCAACCACCTGCCCGGGACCGACGTCGCCAACCGGGCGACCGTGGCGGTCGCCGCCGGGAAGATCGACGTCCACGCCGCGGGCGCCACCGGCGACGTCGTCGTCGACGTGGTCGGGTGGTACGGGCCCTCCGGGGTATCCGTGTTCACGCCCGTCCAGCCGGTCCGGGTGACCGACACGCGCACCGACGGCGGCCCGCTCGCCGAGGGCGGGACGCGACGGCTCTCCGTCGCCGGGATCGCGGGCCTGCCCGACGGCGCGAACGCCGTCACGGCGACGGTGACGGCGTTCGGCCAGTCCGCCGCCACGACCTACCTGACGGCATGGCCTGGATCGCGCGCCATGCCGGCGACCTCCGACCTCAACACAGGGCGAGGGCGCGACCAGGCGAACATGGTGCTGACGCCGCTCGGGTCCTGGGGGACGGTGGACGTCTACAACAACGCGGGCTCGACGCACTTCGTGATGGACGTGACGGGCTACTTCCGGGACCGGTCCTGACGGACGGCCGGGCGGGGGTCAGCGCGAGATCCCCGTCCCGGCGCGCCGGACCGACCGGAGCACGACCTCGCTGACGGGGGCGAAGGGCAGCGGGCCCGGGCGGCCGACGGCGTAGCCCTGCACCACGTCGGCGCCCATCGCCGCCCAGGTGCTCAGGTCCTGCTCGTCCTCGACGCCCTCGGCCACGAGCAGGGCGCCCGCACGGTGCGCGAACTCGGCGAGCGACTCCCCGAGCGCGCGACGCAGCGGGCTGCCGGTGACGCCCTGCGTCAGGGAGAGGTCGAGCTTGATGATGTCCGGCGCCAGCTGGACCACGTGACGCAGGCTCGCGAAGCCGGAGCCCGCGTCGTCGACCGCGATCCGGACGTCGGCACCGGCCAGCCGCGCGAGCGCCGCGCGCAGCAACCCGTAGTCGCGGATGACGGCGTGCTCGGTCACCTCGAGGACGACGCGTCGCGGGCGCGCCCGGACGACCAGGTCGTGCAGTCGCGGGTCGGCGAGCGTGGCGGGGGAGACGTTGACGCACAGGTCGACCTGCCAGGGCAGGCCGGCGGAGCCGTCGAGGGCGAGCTCGACCGCGAGCAGCTCGAGCTCCGGCCCCTGACCGGCCTCGTGCGCCGCAGCGAACACGTCCGCGGGTCCGGGCCGGCCGGGCAGGTCGAAGCGGGCGAGCGCCTCGACCGCGACGAGGGTGCCGTCCGCGACCCGGTACAGGGGCTGGAAGACGACGGCGACCGCGCGCTCCGCGACGACGTCCGGCACGAGCGCCACGAGCGCCGCGTCGACCTCGCGGCTGCTCGGCAGCTCGAGTGCGCTGCGGACGTCCCGGCCGACCTGACGCTCGCTGTCCCGGTCCCGCAACGACAGGGCGAGGGTGAGGACCGCCCCGACCGAGACGAACATCGCGCACCGGACGGCCCACCCGAGGGCGTCGTCGCCGGGCGCCGTCGGCGGGACGGTGGCCAACGGCCCGGAGAGCGCCCCGGCGGCCAGGCCGCCGACGACGGCGCCGCGCAGGCCGAACCGGAAGGTCGCCAGGAGGATCGCCACGTAGTAGAGGTGGACGAGCGGGATCGGCGGGCCGCCGACGGCTGTGACGAGGGACCAGACCGCGACCATGACGCCCGCCGTGGACGCCACGACGCCCCACCCGGGCAGGCGGTGGAGGGCGTCGACGAGCCGGTCGGGGAGCCGGGGGCCGGCGTGCAGGTCACCCGTCGCACGGGGCACGGCCCACCTCCTTCCGGGGCAGCGGCGAGGCAGGACGCCATCGTCGGCCGGGTCGCCGGGAGCCGTCGGCGGTCTTCGACACTCCCACGCATCGCCCGCGATCCGTCGAGCCGCCCCACCGGAGCGGCCGCGCCGGCCGCACCGGGTCAGCCTCCGGCGACCGTCACCGTGCGCGCGACGGACAGCGCCGCGTCGAGGCCCCCGGGCGTGGGGGGCGTCTGGAGCACGATGCGCGTCACCTGGTCGCCCACGCCCACGAGGACGTGCGCGGTGGTGACCGGGGCCTGCCAGACGCGGCGGCCCTCGCGGTCCCGGCTCCCGTGCCCGACCGGGTCCGTCACGACGTGCACGACGGCGGCGTCGGCGCCCGGCACCTCGAGTGCGTACACCGTCGAGGTGACCGTCTCCAGGTCGGGGGAGAGGGACTCGCCGAGGCGCTGCGCCCACGAGGGGTCGACGACCGGCGGGTAGACCTGCATGCCCTCGCGCACCCCGCGGGCCCCGCGGATGGCCGGTCCCTCGAAGAGCTGCACGCCGTCGTAGGTGCCTGCGGGCTCGAGCTCGGGCGACGCCGCGACCGACACGCTCCCGGAGGTGACGACGGCCCCGGTGGCGGGGGCGACGTCCGGCAGCGGTTCCGAGGGCAGCGAGGCCACGACGTCCTCGACGGGCAGCACCGCACCGGGGGCGATCTCGCCGGGCTCGGTGGCCTCGGCCGTCGCACCGGCGTCGCCGTCGGTCTCGCCCGCGGCCTCCGGGGCGATCACCTCGGGGCCGCTGGTCGCGGACGTCTGCGGCTCGTCGATGCCCACGGAGCAGCCGGCCAGCAGGCCGACCCCCGTGAGGGCGGCGACCAGCCGCGTGGCGGTTCTCATGGTGCGCTCCTCGCTGTCCCCCTCGGGGGCACGTGCGAGCCCCCACAGGGACTATCGGCAGTGGACCGGCGGGGCACAAGCGGAATCGCCCCGGGAGCGCTGTGCGATTGCCCACCCCCGCTGCGCCGCTCCGTCCTCGGCACGGAGAACGGTGTCGACAACTTAGTTCAGTGTCTATACAAACGAGCGCGTGGCTGCCTACGGTGACTCCCACCCCTACCC
>NZ_CAMPHH010000157.1 GCF_946885855.1 uncultured Actinotalea sp.
CAGGCGGGCGGCGACGCGGCCGAGCTCCGCGGCCTGCTCGACGGTGCACGGGCGGTGAGCTCGTCGAGGAACGCGCGCTCCGCGGCGGGGGCACCGGGGTGGTGGACGGACCGGTGCGGCCCGATGCGCAGCGCCAGCGGGCCACCCGGGGCGTCCACGCGGCAGACGGTGTTGTACGACGTGCTGACCTCGGTGAACGGTGCGTCGGCCAGGCCGTAGGCCGCGAGGGCCGCGTGTGCCGCGGCCTGCAGTCCCCCCGTCATCCCCCGAGGGTACGGGTGCGACGGGTGACCACGGGTGCCGTCGTCAGAGCCGGTCGCCGTACGGGTGGCCGAAGCGCTCGCCGTCCTCCCAGGCCGTCCCCGAGGTGCCGTACTGCGGGATGCCGCCGGCGCGCTTGAGGAGGGCGGCCATGTGCAGCAGGTTCCACGTCATGAACGTCAGGCTGCGCTGGGTGAAGACGTTCTCCGGGCCGCCGGAGCCCTCGTCCGCGTAGGACGGACCGGGTCCGGCCTCGCCGACCCAGCCGCAGTCCGCCTGCGGCGGGATCGTGTAGCCGATGTGCTGCAGGGAGTAGAGGACGTTCATGCCGGCGTGCTTGTAGCCGTCCTCGTTGCCGGTGACGACGAGCCCGCCGACCTTGCCGTAGAAGAGGTACTGGCCCCGGTCGTTCGTCTCGCCGGACAGGGCGTACAGGCGCTCGATGACGCGCGTCGCGACGCTCGACTTCTCGCCCAGCCACAGCGGCGTGCCGAGCACGAGGATGTCCGCGTCGAGCACGCGGGGGGTGAGGTCCGGCCAGGCGTCGTCGGGGAAGCCCGCCTCGCGCATGTCCGGCTGGACGCCGGGGGCGATGGGGTGGTCGACCGCGCGGATCTGGTCGACCGTGACGCCGGCGCCGCGCATGATCGCGATCGAGTTGTCCATGAGCGCCTGCGTGTTCGATCCCTGCGGGCTCGGTGTGAGCGTGCAGTTGATGAACAGGGCGCGCAGGTCGGAGCAGTCGGGGGGCGTCGTCGTCATGCCGGCCAGACGATCATCCCTCCCAGGGCCCTGCAACCGGACGGTGGTTGGATCGGGCGCGTGGGCACGGACGGGATCGGCGGCTGGGTCGCCGAGGTGTGGGGGCGCGTCTCCTCCCCGCAGCCGGCGCCCGCGGACGCCGTCGTGCTCGGTGCGGCGCTCGCCGTCCTGCTGGTGCTGGCGGTGCCGACGACGTGGCACGTCGCGCGGCACGCGCTGACCATCGTCCACGAGGCCGCGCACGCCGCGGTCGCCGTGCTCAGCGGCCGGCGGCTCCAGGGCATCCGGCTGCACTCGGACACGTCGGGGCTCACGGTGTCGGTCGGTCGCCCGCGCGGTCCGGGGATGGTCGCGACGGCGTTCGCCGGGTACCCGGGTCCGGCGGTGCTCGGGCTCGGCGCTGCCGGGCTGCTGTCCCGCGGGTACGCGGTCGGGGTGCTGTGGGCCCTGCTCCTGGTGCTCGTGCTGGTGCTGCTGCAGATCCGGAACCTCTACGGCCTGTGGGTCGTGCTGGTCAGCGGCATCGCCCTGGTCGCGCTGACGTCCTGGGCGCCGACGGCGTGGCAGGTCGCCGCCGCGTACGCCGTCACCTGGTTCCTCCTGCTCGGGGCACCACGGGCGGTCCTCGAGCTGCAGACCGCCCGCCGTCGCGAGCGACGGCGAGGCCGGGGGACGTCCGACGCCGACGTGCTCGCCGGGCTCACCCGCGTGCCGGCGCTGGTGTGGGTCGGCCTGTTCCTCGTGGTGTGCGTCGGCGCCGTGGTGCTGGGCGGCCTGTGGATCGTGCCGGGCACGGGACGGCTGGGAGCGGGCGGATGACACCGGCGAGGGGCGAGGATGGTCCGGTGGAGACGACGCAGGGGACCCCGACGACGCCGCGCAGCCGGGACGGCAGCGTCCACGTCACCGACGAGCGGGTGAACACGGTCACGCACCTGGCGGCGAGCTGCTTCGCCGTCGTCGGTGCCGCCCTCCTCATCGCCCAGGCGAGCACGCAGGGTGACCCCTGGAAGATCGTCGGGTTCGCGGTCTACGGGTTCTCGGTCGTCGCGCTGTTCCTCGCCAGCACCCTCCACCACGGCATCGACCGCGGCCCCCGGGTCAACGAGGTGCTCCGCACGCTGGACTACGTGTCGGTGTTCCTGCTCATCGCCGGCTCCGTGACGCCGCTGGTGCTCGTGCTGTTCCGGAACACCTACGGCTGGACCGTCCTCGGCGCGGTGTGGGCGGTCGCGGGCGTCGGCATCGCGCTGCGCTCGACGCTGCGGGACCTGCCCAAGTACGTCACCAACACCCTGTACATCGCGCTCGGCTGGATGCCGGTGCTCCTCCTCGGCGCCGGGGTGCCGCTGCCGTTCGGCGCGTACGCGCTCCTGGCGGCCGGCGGCCTGCTCTACAGCGTGGGCTTCGTGGTGTTCGTCGTCGAGCGCCCGAACCCCGTGCCCGGTTTCCTCGGCTTCCACGAGATCTGGCACGTGCTCGTGGTGCTCGCCGCCGCCCTGCACTACCTGCTCATGTACCGGTACGTGCTGCCCGCCTGACGGCGGGGCGCGTCAGCCCTGGGCGCCCGCCCGGGCGTCGCGCCAGCGGACCCACTGCTCCACGAGGGACAGGTCGTAGTCGGGCCCGGAGACGCCGATGGTGAAGAGCGTCGCCCCGGCCGCGACCAGGTCCTCCCCGACGGCCTCCGGCGGAGCCCCCACACCGACGGACCGCTCGATCGCGGTGGCGTCCCGGCCGACGGCGGCGCCGTGCTCGTCGAGGATCGCGCTCTTGCGCCGCAGCGTGTCCACGTCGCCGAAGCTGTGCCAGATGTCCGCGTGCTCGGCGACGATGCGCAGCGTCTTGCGCTCACCCCCACCGCCGACCATGACGGGGATGTCGCGGGTCGGTGCCGGGTTGCCGGCGGCGAGCCGCGCGCGGAGCCGGGGCATGGCCGCGGCGAGGTCGGCGATGCGCGAGCCCGCGGTGCCGAACTCGTAGCCGAACTCCGCGTAGTCCTTCTCGAACCAGCCGGCACCGACGCCGAGGATCAACCGGCCGTCCGAGATGTGGTCGACCGTCCGGGCCATGTCCGCGAGCAGCTCGGGGTTGCGGTAGGAGTTGCAGGCGACGAGCGCGCCGATCTCGACGCGGCTCGTCTGCTCCGCCCAGGCCCCGAGCATCGTCCAGCACTCGAAGTGCTTGCCGTCCGGGTCCCCGGAGAGCGGGAAGAAGTGGTCCCAGTTGAAGACGACGTCGACGCCGGCGTCCTCGGCCCGGAGCACGGCGTCGCGGATCTGCCGGTACTCGGCGTGCTGGGGCTGGAGCTGGACGGCGATGCGGATCGGGTGCGTCATGCGGCCAATCTAGGTGTCGCCGCCGCGTGCGCGCCGTGACAGATCATGACGCTCGCCTTGACAGCGGCGAGGACAGGCGTAGGTTCGTGCCGTCGCCGTGTGGGAGCGCTCCTACGCTGCATGGCCAGCGCCGGAGCGCCGTCTGCGGTGGCACTCCATGGAGGTCCGACCACCGACGCGCCCTGATCAGACCGTCGGTCCATCACTTCCGACAGAAGGGGCTCTGTGATGAGGCAGAGAGGACGACATGCGGCCGTCGCGGTCACCGCGGCGATGCTGCTGCTGGGAGTCGCGGGCGGCGCCACAGGCGCTCCGGGCGACCTGGACGGGACGCAGCGTGGGCCCTCGCACGGCACGAGCGCGCTGAACGGCGGGACGCGGTTCTACGTCCCCGAGGACAACGACGCGAGCGTCCAGGCGGAGGCCTTCCAGGGGGCCGGCATGGTCGAGGAGGCGGCGCTCCTGCGCGAGCTCGCCGCGCAGCAGGAGACGGTGTGGTTGACCGGCGGCACGCCGCAGGAGATCCGCGCGCGGGTGACCGGGACGATGGCGGCCGCGAAGGCCCAGCGCCAGACCCCGGTGTTCGCGCTGTACTACGTCCCGGGCCGCGACTGCTCGCAGTACAGCTCCGGCGGCGCGACGAGCGAGGCCGAGTACCAGGCGTTCGTCGACGCGGTGGCGGCCGGGATCGGCAACGCCAAGGCCGTCGTCGTCATCGAGCCGGACGGCATCGCGCTGCTGCCGAGCGAGCCCTGGTGCGGGCAGAGCGGTGGCGGCTTCACGGGCAGCCCGGACGACCCGGCGTTCGTGCAGCAGCGGTTCCGAGAGATCCGCTACGCCGTCACGACGCTCGGTGCCCTGCCCCAGACGGCGACGTACATCGACGCCGGGCACTCCGCCTGGCAGGGGCTGGACGACTACGACGCCTCCTACGGCGACCCGAACCTGCAGTACGGGATCGTCGACCGGCTCCGCATGGCCGGGATCGACCAGGCGACGGGCTTCGCGCTCAACACCTCGAACTACCGGGCGACCGAGGAGCTCATCGCCTACGGGGAGCGGGTGTCGAAGTGCCTCCATGCCGTCCAGGACGAGCCGGTGCCGGACATCGAGGCCGGCTACGCCCCACAGGTGGGTACGCCGTGCCCGTCGGAGGCGGAGCTCGACGCGATGCCGGTGAAGAAGAACGCGATGACCCCCTTCGTGCTCGACACGAGCCGGAACGGTCAGGGCCCGTGGGTGCTGGGCGACCCGGCGACCACCGACGACGACGCCGCGGCGTTCACGGCCGAGTACGGCTACGCCACCGGCGACCCGGAGATCTGGTGCAACCCGCCGGGGATGGGCCTGGGGCTGCGCCCGACGACGGACACCGGTCACCCGCTCGTGGACGCGTACCTCTGGGTGAAGGTCCCCGGGCAGTCGGACGGGCGCTGCACGCGCGGTATCGCGGAGGGCGACCTCCCGGAGCCCGGCTACGACGTGGTGCGGGAGATGGTCGACCCGATCGCCGGCGGCTGGTTCGTGGAGCAGGCGCTCGAGCTCGCGCGGCTCGCGGAGCCGGCGCTGGTCCCGTGACGGTCCGGCCCTGACCTGACCGGAGCGCCGAGGGGGTCCTTCCTGGTGCAGGGCCCCCTCGGCCGGGCACGGGTCAGGACACGACTGCCGACCGGGCCACGGCGAGCCCGCGGCGGCCGAGCTCGCCGACGCGCAGGCGCCGGGGCCAGCCGTGGACGACCTCGAGCCACGGGGCCGGGATCGCGGACGCACCCCACCGGGCGCCGAGCAGGGCCCCGGCGATGGCCGCGACGGTGTCCGTGTCCCCGCCACCGCGCACCGCGGCCTCGAGGGCCGGGCGCAGGCTGGTCTCCGCGGTGATCGCGGACCATGCCGCCTGGAGCGCCTCGACGACCCAGCCGTTGCTCGCGAAGGACGCGGGCTCGCGCTGCTCCGCCTCGGTCAGGCGCACCGACCAGGTGTCCTGCCGCTCGGTCGGCAGCAGGTCGAGGCCGGCACGGACGTCGAGCTCACCGGTCAGCACCGCGTGCCGGATCGCCGCGCACCACAGGACACACGCGTCGCCGGCCTCCGGGTCGTGGTGGGTCAGCGAGCTGACGGTGCGCGCGGCGCGCGCGAGCGCCCGGCCGTCGTCCAGGTACGCCAGCGCGACGGGTGCGGTGCGCATGAGGGAGCCGTTGCCCCCGGAGCGGCCGGTGCGCGCGTGGTGCGCGGTCGCGGCGGCGGTGAGCCGCGCCGCCGTCGGTGGGCCCTGCCGGGAGGCCGCGCCGAGGACCGCCCGGGTCTGCGCGCCGACGTCGGCGGCCGTGCGTGCCCACGCCGCCCAGCCGACGGCGACGTCGTCGAGCAGGTCGAGCAGGGTGCGGTCCAGGGCGACCGCACGTTCCGCCGCCTCGAGCAGGACGACGGCCATCTGCGTGTCGTCCGTCCACTCGCCCGGCGCCCAGGCGAACGGACCGCCGCCGACCATGCCGACGGGGACGTCGCGGTCGATCGGGGGACCGAACTCGTAGGGGGCGCCGAGAGCGTCGCCGCAGGCCATGCCCATGAGGACGCCGGCCGCACGGTCGGCGGTCGCGGCATCCCACGGCATCGCCCGGGTCGCAGGGGGTCCCAGGAGGAACGACGGGTCGCGGCGCAGGGCCGTCTGCTCGCGGCGCTCGTCCATGGCGCTCCCTCCGCTCGTCGGTGCTGGACGCATCCTGGCGTCCACCACCGACATGTCCCCGCCGGGGCGGGCGGCCAGTGGCGCAGCGGCGGGGACGGTGGGGCGTAGGCCTACACCGTGGGGCGGTCGTGCCGGGGCATCGCGAGGGCCGCGACGGCGACGGCGACCGCGACCGCGGCGACCGCGGTGAAGACCGCCGTCGCCGCGTCGCCGAAGAGGTCCGGCGCCGAGACGGCGTCCTGGCCCTGCATGAGCGCGTTCACCAGCGCGCCCAGCGCCGCGACGCCGACGGCGCTGCCGATCGCGCGGGCGAACATGTTCGCGCCGGTTACGACGCCGCGTTCGCCCCACCCGACGCTCGACTGCGCCGCGATGAGGCTGGGCGAGGCGATGAGGCCCAGGCCCAGTCCCATGACGAAGCAGCACAGGCCGACGACGACCACGGAGGCCGTCTGCGACGTGGCAGCCAGGGTGCTCGCCGCGGCGATGAGCACCGCGACCCCGATGAGGACCGTCCGCCGGAACCCGATGCGCAGGTAGATGCGGCCGGACAGGGTGGCGGCGATGGGCCAGCCGAGCGTGAGGGTCGCGAGGGTGAGGCCCGAGACGAGCGGGGTCACGCCGAGGAGTGCCTCGAGGTAGGTGGGCACGTAGGTGGTCACGCCCATGAGGACGACGCCGACGCCGAGGCCGATGAGCGCCGTCGTCAGCAGGAGACGGCGACGCAGCACCCACAGGGGCAGCACGGGCTCGCTCGCCCGGCGCTGGACCAGCACGAAGGCGGCGAGCATCGCGGCGCCGGTGGCGAAGGCGCCGATGCTCAGCGGTGAGTCCCACGCCCAGGCGTTGCCGCCCTCGAGCATCGCGAGGATGAGCAGGCTCATGGATCCCGTGAGGAGCAGGCCGCCCGCCCAGTCGATCGCGTGGGTACGGCGCTCGACGGTCTCGTCGAGGAACCGGACCAGGAGCCACCCCGCCGCGACGCAGAGCGGGAGGTTCACGAGGAAGATCCAGTGCCACGTGAGGAACTGGGCGAACGCGCCGCCGAGCGTCGGGCCCACGACGGCCGAGACGCCCCAGACGCTCGCGATGTAGCCCTGGACCTTGGCGCGCTCGGCGACGCTGTAGATGTCGCCCGCGATCGTCACCGCCATCGGCTGGACGGCGCCCGCACCGAGGCCCTGGATCGCGCGGAAGGCGATGAGGGCCGGCATGGACCACGCGACCGCGCAGAGCAGGGACCCGAGGGCGAACAGCCCGATGCCGATGAGCACGACGGGCTTGCGGCCGATCGTGTCCGCGAGCTTGGAGTAGATCGGGACGGACACGGCCTGGGTGAGCAGGTAGATCGAGAACAGCCAGGGGAAGCTCGAGAACCCGCCCAGGTCCGCGACGATCGTCGGGACAGCCGTGGCGAGGATCGTCGAGTCGATGGCGATGAGGCCGGTGGTCACCATGAGGGCCACGAGGATGCGGCCGCGCTCCGACCGGAAGCCGACGGCCGCGGTGGAGGTCGCCGAGGCCTGCGACGTCACGCGCTCTGCTGCCATGGCCCCTGTCTCCTCCTGCCGACGACGATGCAACCGTCGCCAGCAGGACGGCATTCCGCACGCCGGCGGGTTGGGGAGTTCTTCAGGTCCGGACCGGCGGGCGGCGTGGGAGCCGGGACGTCATCGGCCCAGCGGGTCGCTGCCGTCCCAGGGTTCGGCGTCCGCGCCGTGCACCCACCAGGCGCCGTCGGCCCACACGACGGCGATCCGCACCAGCTGCCGCCGGCTCGACACGACGTCGAGGTGGACCGCCTCACCCACGGACCCGACGCGGCCGACGAGGTGTTCCAGCCCGACGACGACGACGCGGTGCGGGAAGCTCTCGGTCGGCTCCAGGACCGTGACGGGGCCGGCATGGACCACGCGACCGCGCAGAGCAGGGACCCGAGGGCGAACAGCCC
>NZ_CAMPHH010000158.1 GCF_946885855.1 uncultured Actinotalea sp.
CCGCACCGACCTCGAGGACCTCCTCCGCCCCGCACGCGTCGTCCCCCGACTCGGGCGATAGCGACGTCGCCGGCCGTCCGCGCATGTCCTGCAAAGCGTCTGCGCCGGGGTCTGCAGACTGCAAGCGTTCGGGTCCGCAGCCGGGTCGTCAGACTGCCCGCTGAGGCAGCCGGTGAGGACGCGTGTGTCGCCCCTGTCCGCCCACGAGTGCCAGGACGCGCTGATCTCGCACATGGGTCCTAGTGATGCCAGCGAGAAATCCCGTCTCCACCGGGGTCAAGCAGACGCCGCTGGGACTCAGCCAGTGACCCCTGCACCCGGGGTGGCGACCCGGCGCGCACGGCGGCCCAGGGGACAAACCGGCAGAGTCAGCCCCGAGTGGCATGCCATAACGTGCCATAAGGGGGTTCAGATCGGTGCCTCTCGGTTCATCTCCGTGTAGGCTCGCAAGCGTCTGACCAGCAGTTTTGCCTCACTACCAGGGCGCGGAAACGCGACGGAGTCGGATTCCCAAGCTGACAGCGCGGGTTCGATTCCCGTCACCCGCTCCAGTGTTCCCGCAGGTCGGGGCCCCTCAGGCCCCGCCCGACCAGGTCCGCAGGACGTCGTCGAGCCCGTTGAGGATCCGCCGCCACGACACGTCGCCGGGCGGGTCGCTGTGGTCGAAGCCCCCGGCCAGCTCGAGGCTCGTGTAGCCGTGCACGACGCTGCCGATGAGCCGGACCGCGTGCGTCTGGTCCTCCCCGGTGAGCCCGTAGCCCCGCAGGATCGCCCGCGTCAGCGCGGCGTGCCGGCCGGCTGCCCTGGCGGCGTCGGTCCCCGGCTCAAGCCGCAGGCGGGCGGCCTCGTACCGCCCCGGGTGGGCCCGGGCGTAGTCGCGGTACACGTCCGCGAAGGCGACGAGGGCGTCGGACCCCGACCTGCCCGCGACCGCCTCGGCCGCCAGGTCGGCGAGCTCGTCGAGGGCGAGCAGGGCCACCCGGGTGCGCAGGTCGTCCGTGCCGGCGACGTGGGAGTAGATGCTCGCCGCCTTGACGTCGAACAGCCGGGCGACGGCCGCGGTCGTCACAGCGGCGAGGCCCTGCTCGTCGGCGAGGTCGGCGGCTGCGCGGACGACACGGTCCGTGGTCAGGCCGGCACGGGGCATGCCAACTCCGTTCAGTAGTCATTTGCCTATGGTGCTTAGGAAGCATAGCGTGGGCCGACGTGAAGCCGCTGACCGAACCGCAGATCCGCGCCGCCTTCGTGAACCTCACCAAGGGCGAGGTGAAGCGTATGAACGTGCCGCGCGACCTCGACACGCAGCCGTGGGACGACCTCGACTACCTCGGGTGGCGCGACCCGCAGTCGCCGGGGCGCGGCTACGTCGTCGCCGAGGTCGACGGACGCGACGTCGGCATCGCCCTCCGCGCCCCGGCGTCGAGCGCCGGTGCCCGGCCGAGCATGTGCGCCCTCTGCCTGACGGTCCGCTCGGGCGGTGTCTCGCTCATGGTCGCCCCGCTGGCCGGTAAGGCCGGCAAGGCCGGCCACACGGTGGGCACGACCATCTGCTCGGACCTGGCGTGCTCGCTCTACGTGCGCGGCAAGCTCCAGACGGGCACCCCGGGCATGTACGAGACGCTCGCGCTGGAGTCGCGGGTCGACCGGCTCGTCGCGAACCTCGAGGCGTTCGTGGCCCGGGTGGTCCGCGTCCCGTAGCCGGACCCGTTCGCGTGGCCGCGGCCGAGGACGGCACGCTCGCAGCGCCGACGCCGATGCGAGGGTCGCGAGGGATCGCGCTCAGCGGGCAGGCGGCCGCGGCCGTTGGCAGGGTGGGCCCATGAAGACCTTGATCGTCGTCCTCGTCGTCGCCTGGCTCCTCCTCTCGCTCATCGGCGCGATCGTCGAGGGGTTGCTCTGGCTCCTCCTCATCGGGCTGCTGCTGCTCGGCGCGACGGTCGCGTACGGCTGGTTCACCCTCCGTCGTCCGGGTCGGCGCACCGGCTCCTGACGCCCGGTCCGCCGCCGAGGCGCTGAAGGACGCCGGGGTCCGCCGCCCGGGTGCGCTGACGCCGCCGCGTGCGGCCTGCCACGATGGGCGGCATGGCTCGTCGTGTCGCCCTGGCCCTCGGCAGCGGGGGCGCCCGAGGCTACGCCCACATCGGCGCGATCGAGGCGATCCGCGAGCGCGGGTACGAGATCGTCGACATCGCCGGCGCGTCGATGGGAGCGCTCGTCGGGGGCGTCTACGCGGCCGGCGCCCTGGAGCCCTACACCCAGTGGGCGCGCAGCCTCACCCAGCGCGAGGTGCTGCGGCTGCTCGACCCGTCGCTCGGCGCGCCGGGCGCGATCCGCGCCGAGAAGGTGCTGGCGAAGGTCAGCGAGCTGCTCGACGGCGCGGTGATCGAGCAGCTGCCGATCCCGTTCACGGCCGTGGCGACGGATCTCCTCGCCCGCAAGGAGGTCTGGTTCCAGCGCGGCCCGGTGGACGCGGCGATCCGGGCGTCCATCGCCCTTCCCACCGTCATCACCCCGGTGATGATCAACGGTCGGCTGCTCGCCGACGGGGCCCTCATGAACCCGATCCCCGTGGCGCCGACGGCGGGCTCCCACGCGGACCTCACCATCGCCGTCTCGGTCTCCGGGGAGCTGCCGATCCGCAACGGCCGCGGCCCGGCGCAGGAGTCGGCCGCGGCGCAGCCCGTCGCCGAGTGGGGC
Source organism: uncultured Actinotalea sp. (assembly GCF_946885855.1). Next base: position 2,698 of record NZ_CAMPHH010000158.1, read on the forward strand.
GACCGGCTGCGCCGCAGCGCCGCGCGCCTCGTCGACACGGACGTCCGCCGCTCCGTCGTGCGGTTCCTCGGGGCGGCGCGGGCGCGGGCGCTCTCCGCCCGGACGGGCAACGGCCTCGAGCTGGGCGAGGGCGCCGCGGAGCAGCCCTTCGAGGACCTGCCGCCGGGCCTGCGGACGCTCGACGTGGTGGAGCTCTCGCTCGACGCCATGCAGAGCGTCGTCGCGAGCTACCGGCTCGCCGGCTACCCGCCGGACGTCCTCGTGACCATCCCGAAGAGCGCCGCGAGCACGCTGGAGTTCCACCGCGCCGCGGAGATGATCGACCTGGGGCGCGCGGCGACGGCGCAGGCGCTGGACCGCGCCGTCGAGCAGGGCGTGCTCACCGACGACGGCGGCCCGGCGCGGCCCTGAGGGAGGTCACGCCGGGCCGCGGGCCGGCTACCAGTTCGGCAGCACCGCCACCGCGATGACGAGGTTGCCGGTGATCATCGCGATCATCGTGCGTGTCACCGCATCCGCCGCCGCGCCCGCGCCCCAGTCGCCCTGCTCGAGCGCCTTCGCGCGGGTGATGACGGGCGAGGTCCACGGGATCTCCCCGTGCAGCTGCGGCATCGCTCCGCTCGCCGAGAGCAGCGCCGCCAGCGCCCCGGTGCGGGGCGTGGGCTCCCGGCCGTCGACGAGCACGGCGCGGAGGTCGGCGACGAGCGCGGCCCGCCGCGGCCCGCCGTCGCCCTCGAGCACCTGCGTCTCGAACAGACCGAGCGCCTTGCGCGTCCCCCGGCGGATGTCACCGCGGTCGACCAGGCGCTCGAGCACGGGCTCCCGCAGCCGCGGGCCGACCGCCGCGAGCACCGTCTGCACCCCCCGCGGCTTCTCGGCGAGGTAATCCCAGGCCTGTCGCAGCAGCGGGTCGACGGGTACGGCATCCGTCACCGCGACGCGGTCGTCGCGCCCCTCGCCGCGGATGTGCCCGCCCAGACCGAGCTCGCTCAGCACGGCGCCCGCGAGCGTGTAGAAGAGCACTCCCTCGCCGGCGATCGCGCCGGTCCCCCCCGCGCCGGAGCCGGGCTGGAAGAGCAGCAGCATGAGGTCCTCGGCGAGCGTCGGCTCCGCCTGTGCCCGCCCGAGCTCGGCGGTCACGAGAGCACCGCCTGCACCGCGAACCACAGGAGCGTCGTCGTGAGGGTCGTCCACAGCACGATCGCGACGGCCTGCCACAGGAGCACCCAGCTGCGGGAGACCCCCGAGCCGACGAGCGTCGCGGCAGTGATGTGCGTCGGGACGGCGAGCGGGCCGAGCAGGCTCGCGCCCGGCACGCCGAAGCGCACGAGCCAGGCCTTGAGCCGGCGCTTGCCCTTCGACTCGGACTCGGCCGGCGCGGTGGCAACAGGCGCCGTGTCGTCGTCCGCGAGCGTCGGGACGCCCCCGGCGGGCACCGCCTGCCGGGCGACGACCGCCTCGCGCGTCCGGGAGGTGACCATGACGACGGCCAGCACGGCCAGGAAGTTGCCGGCTGCCGCGGCGATGCCGGCGACGACGGGGTGGATGCCACCGAGCACGCCGATGGGCCCGGCGCTCTCGCCCTCGATGAAGGGCACCATGCCGGCGAGCAGCACGACGAGAGGCTGGACCGCCTCGGGCAGCTGGGCGATGAGGTCCTGGAAGCGTTGGACGAGGTCGGCGACGAAGTCCACGGATGTCCTCCTCGGGTCAGGTGCGCCCCGCATCTCGGCGCGCACCACCCAGTACGCACCGTGTGGTCACCACACGGTCAAGCCGTCGCGTGCGGGAGCGGTCGGGAACGGGTCCGATCGGGGGTGGCGGCGATCGGCGTGGCTGCGATGGCGTGTGGTTCAGACGGGCTCGGCGCTGCCCGAGGCACCGGGCTCCGCACCCGGCGGCCCCCATGGCGCGAGCACGATGCCCCGCTCCGCGAGCAGCGCCCGCGCCAGAGTGTCGGCGCGCGCGAGCACGTCGAGCTGCGCCGGGTTGTAGAGCTCGATCACGGCCTCGACGAAGGCCTGCTGCGACCTGCGGTCGCCCGACAGCCGCGACGCCGGGTCGTTCATCCACGGGTAGTCCACGAGGTGCTGCGCGAGCGCGGGGGCCATCCCCTCGGCGATCGTGGTGCGGGTCGCCTCGTCGGCATCGGCCGCGAGCTCCTGGAAGGCCGCCTCGGCCTCGGACTCGATGTCCTGCTCGACCATCGCGCGGAGGTCGGCGACCGCACCCTCGTCGTAGAACTGCGTCGAGATGTGCAGCATCGAGCTGTCGGCGGGGCTCAGGCGTGAGCCGACCCCCTCGAAGCCGCGCGGGCCGTCGGCCGGCCCGCGGCCCGCGAGGATCGCCTGGATGTCCTCCCGCGCCTGCTGCAGGTGCGCGATGCGCTGGGCGAGGTCGTCGTCGACCGCCCGCAGCGCCTCCGGCGCCTCCGCGCCGCCCGCAGCCAGCGCCTCGATCTGGCTGAGCGGCACCCCGAGCTCCACGAGCCGGCGGATGCGCAGCAGCTGCACGAGGTGCCCGACGCCGTACTGCTTGTAGCCGTTCGCGCGCCGCTCGGGCTCCGGCAGCAGCTGCAGCTGGTGGTAGTGCCGCACGGTGTTGACGGTCGTGCCGGCGAGCTCGGCGAGCTCGCGCGTGCTCCAGGGCATGCGCCGACGGTAGCGGCGGCGTCGGCGGCCCGCGCTCTCGGCGCCGTCCCCACGCCGACCCACGGACCGACTGACCGGCCGCCGACCGGCTGTCGACCGGCGTCGTCCGGCCGTCGGCAGGGCGCGGTCCCACGGCCCAACGGCCCATCCCGTCGTCGTGCGGCCTCACTAGCCTCGAGGCATGCGGACCGGTCTGCTCCGGCGTCACCCCTGGGCCGTCCTGTGGACGGCGGCGGCCGTGACCGCCGGTGCCTCCGTCGGCCGCGACCTCGCGGGGACGGCCGGCGCCGGGATCGCGCCGGGCTGGGAGCTGGCGTGGCTGCTGGTCACCGTGGTCGGCGGGCTGGTGTGCGTCGCCGCGATCCTCCGCCTGGCGCTGGACGGGCGACCCCCGCACGTTCCCCGGGTCCACGGCCGCGGCACGCCGCGCGACCAGGGATGACAGCGCGCCGTCGCCGTGGGGGGCGACCGCGGGAGCGCTCCTCGCGGGGCTAGCATCGGCCGGTGGCGCGACGCGCCACGGGTCGGCGGCCTCCGGGGCCGCGCCCGCACCGCGCCGGAGCGCGCCGGACCGCACCGAGGGGGCGTCGTGAGCACCAGGTCCCGTCCGGGCCGTGCCAACCTCGAGAGCGTGGCCGCGGCCGCGGGCGTCTCCCGGGCAACCGTGTCGCGCGTCGTCAACGGGTGGACCTCGGTCGCGCCGGAGCTGCGGGAGCGCGTGGAGCGGGCCATCGCCGAGCTCGGCTACGTGCCGAACCAGGCCGCGCGGTCGCTGGTCACCCAGCGCGCCGACGCCGTCGCGCTCGTCGCCGCCGAGCCGGACCCGCGGGTCTTCGGCGACCCGTTCTTCAGCGGCATCGTGCGCGGCGTCAGCACCGAGCTCATGAGCGCCGGCGTGCAGGTCGTCCTCCTCATGGCGCAGACGGTCGAGGACCTCGGCCGCATCGAGCGCTACCTGCGCACCGCGCCCCTGGACGGCGTGCTGCTCGTCTCCGAGCACAGCGAGTACGACCCCATCCCGGCGGCCATGGTGGAGGCCGGCGTGCCGCTGGTCATCGGTGGTCGTCCGCTCCGGCCCGAGCTCGGGATCCCGGCCGTCGACAACGACAACGTCGGTGGGGCGCGGGAGGCGACCGAGCACCTGCTGGCGCGGGGCTGCCGCCGGATCGGGACGGTCGCCGGCCCGGCGGACATGACCGCGGGGCTCGACCGCCTCAGCGGGGTGCGCGCGGCACTCGACGGGGACCTGCCGGCGGAGCGGGTCGAGCACGGGGACTTCACGCAGGCGAGCGGCGAGGAGGCGACGCAGCGTCTGCTGGCGCGCTCGCCGGACCTCGACGGGATCTTCGTCGCCTCCGACCTCATGGCGATGGGCGCGCTGCGGGCGCTGCGCCGCGCGGGTCGCCGGGTGCCCGACGACGTCGCCGTGGTCGGCTTCGACGACATCCCGCTCGCGGCGGCCACCGAGCCCCCGTTGACGACGGCGCGGCAGCAGACCGTCTTGCAGGGGCGCACCATGGCGCGGATGCTGCTGTCCCGCGCCCGGCCGGACCTCGCGCTCCGTGAGGCGACGGAGATCCCGGACGTCGCTCCCGACCGCGTGGTGCTGCCCGTCGAGCTCGTGGTGCGCGAGTCCGCCTGACCTCTTGCGCCGCGCCCGGCGGAGGTTTACTGTTCAACCAGACGCCCCGCTGCCGCCCCCCCTGAGCAGCGGGGCGTCTTCCATGCCCGGGCCCTGCCCGCTCCGGGCCCTGCCCGCCGGGCCCCGTGCCGGACGGCGTGTGTGCTGGTCGGAGCTCGCGTGACGGGGCACGCTGGTGACCCCGTCCGAGGAGGGCCCGTGCACGTCTCCCTGTCCGTCCCCGAGGCCCTGGCGCTCGCGTCGGCCGCCCAGCCGCTGCCGCCGTTCCTGCGGTCGGTCACCGGCTCGGGCTCGGAGGTCCGGGCGACCGTGGACCTCACCCGGATGCCGGACCTGCCCGGCGGGCTGCGGCTGGCCGCTTCCCTCCTGGGCGCGGTCGAGGTCGTGGCGCGGTTCACGGGCTACGACGACGGCGTCGCCACCTTCGCGGTCACCTCCCATGCCCGGGCGCTCCCGGTGCACACCCTGCTCAACGTGTTGACGGACACCGTCACCGCGCAGCTGCGCCGCCGCGGTCTCGGTGACCTGGTGGAGGTCCGGCGCGGTGAGCCGCCGGTCCTCGGCCTGCGACTGCAGGAGGCGGTGCGCCGGCGTGCCGAGGGGGTCGAGGTCCGTGACCTCGAGGTGCGCGACGGCCTCGTGCGGGTCGAGGTCGCGATCGGGACGGTGCGCCCGGCGGCCTGATGGCGCCCCGGGCGGCGCGAGGGCGGCCCGGTGGGAGCGGATCACCCTCGATCGTGCAGAAGGTGCGTTGTTGCAGTTCAAGCACCCTTTCGTCATGCACCCGGGGGTATGTGGCCCACGTCACTCGAACGGGCGCCTTCTCCTATGCACACGACTGCATTCCGCGTGTTACCGTTCACACGGACCCGCTGCTCCCCCCCTGCGCAGCGGGTCCACCTTTGTGTCCGGCCCCGTCAGCCGCGCGGCTTGAGCCGGTGGTGCGGCAGCGGGGGCGCCGGGAGCGGGGCGTGCGGGTGCGCGACGACCACTCCGAAG
>NZ_CAMPHH010000159.1 GCF_946885855.1 uncultured Actinotalea sp.
ACCAGAGGTCGTCCAGGCGGGCGCCGACGAGCCCGAAGAGGGTCTGGCCCGCGGCTGTGGAGGCGAGTGCGACGCCGAGCGCGAAGAGGCCGGCCAGGAGCAGCAGCACGAGCTGCCAGGTGGAGATCCGGTGGCGGTAGAGCCTGGACACGCCCTTGGCGTCGATGAGCTTGCCACCCACGCGCAGCCGGGTGAGGAACGTGCTGGCCATGCCCGCGCGCCCCTTGTCCAGGAACTCCACGAGCGTCGCGTGCGTGCCCACCGCGACGATGAGCTCGGCGCCCTTGTCGTCCGCGAGGAGCATCGCCACGTCCTCGCTGGTCCCGGTCGCCGGGAAGACGACCGGCGCCACGCCCAGCTTCTCGACCCGCTCGACGCCGGGCGCCCGCCCGTCGCGGTAGGCGTGGACGACGATCTCGGCGCCACAGGTCAGCGCACGGTCCGACACGGAGTCCATGTCGCCCACGATCATGTCGGGGACCCAGCCCGCCTCGATGATCGCATCCGCCCCACCGTCGACCCCGATGAGGACGGGCCGGTACTCCTTGATGTACGGCCGGAGGACCACGAGGTCCTCCTTGTAGTGGTACCCGCGGACCACGATGAGCACCTGACGACCGTCGATGCGCGTCCGGACCTCCGGCACGCCGACGCCGTCCAGCAGGAGCTCCCGCTCGCGGCGGAGGTAGTCCATGGTGTTCGCGGCGAAGGCCTCGAGCTGCACGGCGAGCCCGGCGCGGGCCTCCTCCATGGCGGCGGCGATGGTGGCCGGGTCCTGGACCGTGCCCTCGGCGACGAGCCGCTCGCCCTCGTACACGGCGCCGTCGACGACCCGCACCCGACGTCCCTCGACGAGCCCGAGCACGTCGGCCCCGAGGTCGTCGACGAGCAGGATCCCGCCGTCCACGAGGATCTCGGGGCCGAGGTTGGGGTAGCGGCCGGACGTGCTCCGGGCGGCGTTGAGGACGGCGGCGGGCCGGCACGCGAGCAGCGCCTCGGCGGACACCCGGTCCAGGTCGAGGTGGTCGATGACCGCGACCTCACCCGGGCGCAGGCGCTTGGTGAGGTTCTTGGTCCGGGCGTCGACGCGGACGACGCCGTGCGTGCCGGGTTCCGTGGCCGGCGCGTCCTGCCGGCGTCGCTTCAGTGGGCTCATCGCGCGTCATCGTCCCACGGTGGAGCGGGCGAGGAGCTCAGCGGCGTGCTCCAGCGCGGCCGCGGAGTCCTCCTGGCCGGAGAGCATCCGGGCGAGCTCCGCCACCCGGTCGTCACCCGTCACCTCGCGCACGTCGGACACGGTCACGACGTCGCCGTCCGCGCCGGCGGACTTGGTGACGACGACCTGCCGGTCGGCGAAGGCGGCGACCTGGGCGAGGTGCGTCACGACGACGACCTGCGCCTGCCGGGCCAGCTCGGCGAGCCTGCGGCCCACCTCGACGGCGGCACGCCCACCCACCCCGGCGTCGACCTCGTCGAAAACGAAGGTCGGAGGGCTGGCCGCGCCGGAGTCCTCCGCGGTGGCCAGAGCCACCTCGATGGCCAGCATGACGCGCGAGAGCTCACCACCGGAGGCGCCCTGGCCGAGTGGCCGCGCGGGGGCGCCGGCGTGGGCGACGAGGTGCATCTCGACGTCCTCGGCGCCCCACGGCCCCGCGGGGTCCAGCGGCGTCAGCCGGACCTCCAGCGAGCTGCCCGCCATCGCGAGGCCCTCCAGCTCCGTGGTCACGGCCGTCGCCAGGCGGTGCGCCGCCTCGCGGCGCGCCGCCGTGATCTCCTCGGCGAGGGCCGCCAGCGCGGCGTCGGCCTCGTCGAGGCGTGCCCGGACGGACGCGGTCCGGTCGCCGGAGCCGTCGAGGTCCAGCAGCCGCAGCCCCGCGTCCCGGGCCCAGTCCAGGACGGCCGCGACCCTGCCGCCGTGCGCCCGGGCGAGGCTGGTCAGCTCGGCCCGCCGCTGCTGCACCGCGTCGAGCCGGGCGGGGTCGGCCTGGACGCCGTCGACGTACCCCGCCAGGTCGCGCGCGACGTCCTCGAGGAGGTACCCGACCTCCGCGACCCGCTCCGCGAGCCGGGCCAGCTCGCCGTCGTACGTCGCGCCCTGCTCGAGGAGACGCCGCGCCCGATCGGTGTCGAGGACGGCACCGGACGCCGGCACGCCGTCGTCCTGCCCAGCGAGGGCGGCGTAGGCGGAGGACGCTGCCATGCGAAGGTCCTCCGCGTGGCCGAGACGCTCCGCCTCCGCGGCAAGCGCCACGTCCTCGTCAGGTTGAGGGTCGACCCGCTCGACCTCCGCCAGGCCGAGCCGCAGCAGCTCCGCCTCGCGCTCCCGCTCCTGGGCGTGGCCGACGAGGTCGTCGAGCTCCGCCTGGAGCTCCTGACGCTCCGCCCAGCGCCGGCGGTACTCCTGCAGCCGCGCGACGTGCGCGGCCCCGGCGAACGCGTCGAGGGCCTCCCGCTGCCGCCGCGGCGAGCGGAGCCGGGCCTGGTCCGACTGGCCGTGCACCGTCACGAGCTCCTCCGCGACCTCCGCGAGGACCGCCTGGGGCACGCCGCGTCCACCCAGGAAGGCGCGGGAGCGGCCCTGGGCCGCCACGGTGCGCACCGCGACGAGCGTGCCGTCGTCGTCGACCTCCGCCCCGGCCTCCCGTGCCCGGGCGAGCGCCGGCGAGGACGGCTCGGCGACGAAGCACCCCTCCGCCGTCGCCTGGCGCGCGCCGGTGCGGACCGTGGCCGGATCGGCCCGGCGCCCGAGGAGCAGGGCGAGGCCCGTGAGGACCATCGTCTTGCCCGCACCCGTCTCGCCGGTGATCGCGGTCAGTCCGGGACCCAGCGGCACGTGGGCGCGGCCGATCACGCCGAGGTCCTCGATCCGGATCTCCTCGATCACCGGCGGTCCCCCTGGCCTGGCCGCGGTTCGGAGGCAGGCGCTGTCGCGTCCTGCCGCGGCGGTGCTCCACCGTCCCGTCGCGCGGCCGTCCCGTTGGGACCGCGCCCGCGCCACCCGGTCACCGGGAGCGCGAACCGGGAGACGAGCCGGTCGGTGAACGGCGCGTGGCTCAACCGCGCGAGTCGGACCGGTTCAGGGCCACGGCGGACCTCGACCCGGGTCCCGACCGGGAGGTCCTCCTGGCGCCGGCCGTCGAACGTCAGGACGCCCGCGGTGCCCGAGCGGGCCAGGATCTCGACCGCCAGCACCGACCCGGGCCCGACGACGAGGGGCCGCGCGAACAGCGCATGCGCCGAGACCGGGACCAGGAGCATCGCGTCGACGTCGGGCCACACGACCGGGCCACCGGCCGAGAAGGCGTGTGCGGTCGATCCGGTCGACGTCGCCATGACGACCCCGTCGCACCCGAAGGACGACAACGGGCGGCCGTCGACCTCCACGACGACCTCCACCATCCGGGCCCGGTCCGCCTTCTCCACGGTGGCCTCGTTGAGGGCCCACCCGGTCACCGAGCCGCCGCCCGGCCGCAGGACGCGCACGTCGATCGTGCCGCGCTCCTCGACGTCGTACTCCCCCGCGGCGATCCGGCGTGCCGCCTCGTGGATGTCCTCGCGCTCGCTCTCGGCGAGGAAGCCGACGTGACCGAGGTTGATCCCCAGCAACGGGACACCGGTGCCCCGGGTGAGCTCGGCGGCCCTGAGGATCGTGCCGTCCCCGCCGAGCACGACGACCATCTCCGCGCCCTCGACCTCGGGACCACCCGCCTCCTCGACCGCGTCGAGCCCGACGTCCGCCAGCGCCCGCCGGACCTCCTCCGCCGCGTGGACCGCCTCCACCCGGCCGGTGTGGGTGACGAGCACCACCCGGCGCGTCACGGCATCGCCCCGGCGTCGCCGGACGGACCGCCCGGGCCGTCCTCGAGCAGCGTCGCCGAAGTCCGGAGCACCGCGTCCCGCAACACCACCGGGTCGAGGCCCTCGCTCCTGGTGGCCGAGGTCCCGGCGCCCTGCCACCACCCACGGTCGAGCCCCACGGTCCTCGGGTCCGAGGGGCCGACGTCCGTCGACGGCGCCGGGTCGAGCTCCCCGGTCGCCGAGTGCACGGGTCCCGCGTCGGCGTCGCGGGGGCGGGCGTCGGCGTCGGCGTCGGCCTCGGCCTCGGTCCGAGCGTCCCTCACGTCACACCTCGCCGGCTCTCCGGCGCCGACGCGGCCCCAGAGGAAGTACTCCTGGTTCCCGGACTCGCCGGTGATGCTGCTCGGCACGACGGCGCGTACGACCGCGCCCGCTGCGACCATCGCCTGCGCCACGGCCACGACCGCGTCGGCACGCCGCTGCGCAGACGCGACCACACCACCGCGACCCAACCGGTCCCGGCCCACCTCGAACTGCGGCTTGACCAGCAGGACCAGGTGGCCACCCGGGCGCGTCGCCCGGACGAGCGGCTCGAGGACCATCCGCAGCGAGATGAAGGACAGGTCGCCCACGACGACGTCCACGGGCTCGGTGGCACCGTGCTGCGTGGCGTGCCCCCGAGGACTCGGCAGGCCACGCAGGTCGAGGTCGCGCACGTTCACGCCCTCCACGGCGGTGACGCGGGGGTCGCCGGCGAGCCCAGGGGCGAGCTGGCCGTGCCCGACGTCGACAGCGAGCACGTGGTGGGCTCCGCGCCGCAGCAGCACCTGCGTGAAGCCCCCGGTGGACGCCCCGGCGTCGAGGCATCGCCTTCCGCTCAGGTCCAGCTCGCCCGGCGCGAGGCGCTCGATCTCGCCGAGCGCGCCCTCGAGCTTCCGGGCCCCCCGGGAGACGTCGTCGTCGACGTCCCCTGCGACGTCGATCCCGGTCGACTCCGTCACGGCCTGCGCCGGCTTGCGCGCAAGGACCCCGTCGACGGTCACCCGGCCCTCGCTGACCAGCGACGCCGCGCGCGTGCGGGAGCGCGCGAGCCCGCGCCGCACGATCTCGGCGTCGAGCCGGGCGGCCACCATCACGCCTGCCCCTCGGCCAGGCGGTCGGACAGCGCACGATGGACCCGGTCGAAGACGTCGACGTGCTCCCGAAGCGGGCGTCCGTCAAGCCCCTGGAGGGTCCGCATCGCCTCGTCGACGGTGGCGTCGCCCGTCTCGGGGAGCTCGGTCACACACCCTCCTCAGTCAGACCCCTACGGCGAACCTGATGACCACCGCCGACGGCGCCCCGGCCGGTCGGGGCACGCGCGCGCGGACGCGGCAGGCTCGGGGGGCGCTCGCCGATCGCCCACGCTACCGCCAGTCGGCAAGGACGACGCCGCGGCCCACAGGAAGGAGGACCGACCGAGCACCAGCGGTCGGGAGCGCTGTCCGGCCCGCTGGTGCGCGTCAAGCGGCGCCGAGCTCCGGGACGCTCGAGGGATCGACGTCGGAACCCTCGTCGCCGGCGGTCCACACCGCGGCGCACGCCGCCCGCGCGAGGTCCACACCCGAGCCACCGTCCCGCAGCTCGAGGCGGCCGCCCTGCACCCGTGCTGCGGCGTCGCCCAGCACCCACCAGCCGTCATCGGCAACGGGCGCCCGATGAGGCTCCAGCAGGTCGCGCAGGTCCGCGGCCAGGTAGGACGGTCGCTGCGACGGTGGGGCCAGCACGGCGTCGCGGGCGGAGCTCACCCCGGTCAGGACGTGCAGACCGGGGTAGCCGGCCGCGACCGCTCCCTCCAGGTCCGTGTCCAGCCGGTCCCCGACGACCAGGGGGTTGCTCGCGCCGCTGCGCTCCACCACCAGGCGGTACATGTCCGGCTGCGGCTTGCCGGCGCTCAACGGGGTGATACCGGTCGCCGAACGGACGGCGCCGACGAGCGCGCCGTTGCCCGGGGCGAAGCCGCGCTCCGTGGGGAGCGAGAGGTCCAGGTTGCTGGCGACATGGAGGGCGCCCTGCTCGATCGCGTAGGCCGCCTCGGCCAGCTCGCGCCACCCGACCGTGGGAGCGAAGCCCTGGACGACCGCGGCGGGGTCGTCGTCCGCCGCGTGCACCACCGCGAACCCCGCGGCCGTGACCGCGGTGACCAGACCAGCTCCTCCCACGACCAGCACGCGCGACCCCGCCTCGACGTGCCGCGCCAGGAGTGCAGCGGCGGCCTGGGCCGCCGTCATCACCTCGTCGGGTGCGGCCGCGATCCCGAGACCCGTGAGCTGATCGGCGACCTGCTCCGGCTCGCGAGAGGCGTTGTTGGTCACGAAGACGAGCCGCATCCCACGGGTGCGGGCGCCGGACAGACTGTCCGCGGCGTGGGGAATCGGGTCGTGCCCCCGGTACGCGACACCGTCCAGGTCGACCAGCGCCAGGTCGTAGACCTCCGCCAGCGGGCGCTCGCTCGACAGCAGCATCAACGCTCCCCTTCGTCACCGGGGCCGCTCGCCCCGTCCTCGGCAGGCTTCCCGTCCCCCGCGACGACGGCGGCATCCGCCCGGCCAGGGACCGCGCCCTGGACCGGGGCGGCCCCGGCTGCCACGTCCTCGTTGATCCCTCCGGCGACGCCGAGATCCGGCTCGGCGTCCTCGAGGTCGTAGACGAGCACCTCGTCCTCCTCCACATCGGTGTCGGGGAGCGTCACCGCGAGCCGCTCCGCCTCGTCGACCCGGCCGGCGGCGCGCAGGGCCGCCACCAAGGCCTCGGCCACCCGTGCCCGCTGCGGCCCGCTCGCCGACCGGACCACGGGAGCCTGGAGGGCAGCGACGGCAGCATCCGGTTCGCCGAGGTCGAGTCGCGCGCCGCTCACGACCATCGCGAGCTCCACCTGGAGCTCTGCCGGCAGCGACCGTGCGGAATCCTCCGCGGCGAGAGCGATGGCGCGCTCCGGACGGCCGAGGCCGCGCTCGCAGTCCGCCATGAGCGGCACGTGCTCGTCAGACCCGTTGAGCCGGCGCACCGTACGGAGCTCGCGCAGTGCCTCCGCGTAGCGACCGGTGCGGTACGCCGCGATCGCAGCCGCCTCCCGCACGACGTCCACCCTCCCTGCTCGGCGGACGGCTGCCTGCGCATGGGCGTAGGCCAGCTCCGGTTCCTCGTCGAGCAGACGACCGGCCATCACGAGGTGTCGGGCCACACCGTCGGCGTTGTCCTTGCTCAGGGTGCGCAGCCGCGACCGCACCGACTTGTCCAGGTCGCCCGCATCCACGTCCTCCGGGACCTCCGGCGCGACCACACGGGCCGACTCGTCCATGTGTTGCGTGGTCGACCGAGCCGCTCGCGCTCCGTCAAGCGGTCCCTGCCGGCCACCTCCCGCGGCGCGCCCGCCCGACGCGGACCGCGCGTCATGACCCGCGCCCCGGGCACCTCCCGTGCGTCGTTCGTCGCCCGCACGGCGCGCCTCGGCGGGACGCCGGTCGACTCCCGTCCGCCGAGGGTCGGAGCCCCGTCGATCGGAAGCCCCGCCTCCGCCGGACCCGCCACGGCCGCCGGGCGGTCGCTCGTACGCTCCGCCACCAGCACCAGCACCAGCACCAGCAGAGCCGGATCGCACGCCGTCCGCAGGTCGCGCGCCCGGGCCGCTGCGTCGTTGCCGACCGTCACTCGTCCCCCCGGCAGCGGCACCTCCACCGGACAGACCGCGCCCTCCCTGCACCGATCCTCCGCGGGATCCGGAAGACCGGCCGGCACCGCCGCTCCCTCCTCCGGGAGCCCCACCCTGTCGGCCGCCTCCCGCGCCACGGCCACCCCGTGAGCCCTCGTTCGCCCACGCTCCGGAGCCGTCCGAGGAAACGCGCCGCTGTGCCGGACGCTCAGGACGATCGCCCCTGCGGGCATCCTCAGTACTCATCTCGCTCCTCCATGACGACCGTCTCACGACCTTACGGCGACCCGCGGGCCGAAAAACAAGAAAGAGGGCCACCAATCGGTGGCCCTCTTTCTCGAAAGGGTGTTCGGCGGCGACCTACTCTCCCACACAGTCTCCCGTGCAGTACCAT
>NZ_CAMPHH010000160.1 GCF_946885855.1 uncultured Actinotalea sp.
CCCCCCCGGGGTCAGAGGGCCTCGGCCTGCGCGCGGCGGCGCACCTCGGTCTTGTGCCCCGCGGCGAGGGCCTCGACAGGCGTCGTCGGCCGCACCGGTCCCGTACCCAGCGCGCGGAGCGACTCGTCGGGGGTGAAGAGCCACCGCACCGCGGCCTCGTCGGAGAACCCCGCGTCGCCCAGCAGCGTCAGGGTCCCGGCCAGGGCCGGGATGACCTGCCAGCCCTCGTCACCGGTACGCACGAGGAAGCCCGCGGGGACGCTCAGGACCCCGCGCTCCCCCCGGCGCAGCGCGAGCAATGAGCGGTCCTCGACGAGTCGACGTACCGCTCCGACGTCGCGACCGATCCTCTCGGCGACGTCGGGCAGGGGCAGCCACTCGCCCACCAGGGCATCCAGGTCGCTCACCCGGTCAGCCTACGCAGCACCGACGTTGCGGGTGAACGCGCGCTGCGCCCCTTCCCCGCTGTCGTGCGTTCCGTTACCGTCCTCTACTGTCACACCAGTCACAGCAGCAACACCGGCACCATCTGCAACAGGACGGATCCATGCGCCCCACCGCTCAGCGAGTCCCCGACCCGACCGTCCGACGCCGTGCCGCAGGGACCGGGGGTCTCGGTCTCGCGCTCGCGGTCGCGAGCGTCGCGCAGGGCGCCCCGGCCGCCGCCGCGCAGGAGTACACCGTCCAGCCCGGTGACACGGTCAGCCACATCGCGCTGCGGACCAGCACCACCGTGCGGCAGATCGTGGCGGCGAACGGCCTCGACGCCCGCGCCTTCGTCCGGGCGGGTCAGCGGCTCGTCATCCCCTCCGGCGCAGCGCCCGTCGCGGCACCGGCCGCACCCGCCGCAGCGGCCCCCGCCGCGACCACGTCCCACCGCGTCGCGTCCGGCGAGACCGTCTCCGGGATCGCCGCGCGCTACGGCACCACCGTCGCCGCCGTCGTCGCCGCCAACGGCCTGGACTCCCGCGCCACCATCCGGGCGGGCCAGACGCTGCGCATCCCCGGCACCGCGCCGTCGTCGGGCGCACCCGCCACGCTCGTCGGCAACACGTTCGCCGGCCGGACCTACCCCGCGGCGACGGTCGCGTCGGCCAACCAGAACAAGGCCGCCCTGCTCGCCGCCGGTGTGCCGAGCCGTGCCGAGATGCAGGCCCTCGTCGTCGCCACGGCGCGCGAGATGGGCGTCGACCCGGCGCTCGCGCAGGCGATCGCCCACCAGGAGTCGGGCTTCAACCAGGCCGCCGTCTCCCCGGCGAACGCGATCGGCACCATGCAGGTCATCCCGTCCTCCGGGACGTGGGCCTCGCAGCTGGTGGGACGCGACCTCAACCTGCTGCACCCCCAGGACAACGTCGTCGCGGGCGTCGCGATCCTGCGGCAGCTCGTCCGGTCCGCGCCGGACCTCCCGACGGCCATCGCGGGGTACTACCAGGGCCTCGCCGGCGTGCAGCGCAACGGCATGTACGCCGACACCCGTCGCTACGTCGCGAGCGTGCAGACGCTCATGACACGGTTCCGCTGACCGCGGGCCTCCCCGGCCCCTCCGGGCGCCGCACGTACACTGCGGCCGTGGCAAGCACCCTCACGGACCCGCTCATCGGCCAGGTGGTCGACGGGCGCTACGAGGTGCTCTCCCGCGTCGCCCGCGGCGGGATGGCGACCGTCTACCGGGCGCTGGACCGCCGCCTCGAGCGCGAGGTCGCGCTCAAGATCATGCACGCCCACCTCGCCGACGGCGCCTCCGGGTCGGACTTCGTCGCGCGGTTCCGCCGGGAGGCACGTGCCGCGGCACGGCTCACCCACCCCGGTGTGGTCGCGGTGTACGACCAGGGCGTCGACGGTGACACGAGCTACCTGACCATGGAGTTCGTGGACGGCACGAGCCTGCGGCGCCGCCTGACGGACTCCGGCCCGCTCAGCGTCGGCGAGGCCCTCGCCACCACCGAGGCGGTGCTGGACGCCCTGGCCGTGGCCCACCGCTCCGGCGTGGTGCACCGGGACGTCAAGCCGGAGAACGTGCTGCTCGCCGCCGACGGCCGCGTCAAGGTGGTCGACTTCGGTCTCGCGCGGGCTCTGACGGACGCGAGCCAGACCAGCACCGGCACCGTCCTCGGCACGGTCGCGTACCTCGCGCCGGAGCTCGTCACGCAGGGCACGAGCGACGCCCGCACCGACGTGTACGCGATGGGCGTGCTCCTGTTCGAGATGCTCACGGGGCGGCAGCCGTTCACCGGCACGACGCCGATCCAGGTCGCGTACCAGCACGTCAATAGTGACATCGTGCCGCCGTCGGAGCTGGTCGCCTGGCTGCCGGCCGAGGTGGACGAGCTGGTCCAGTGCCTGGCGGCGCGCCGGGCGGACGAGCGGCCGGCCGAGGCCGGCGCAGCGCTCGCGCTCGTGCGGCGCTGCCGGGCCGCCCTCGACGACGCGACCCTCGACCGCCGCGCAGCGGCTGCACCGGCCGCCGACGCCGGTGCGGCGGACGACGGACAGGACGACGACGACCGCGACGCGACGACCGTGCTCACCGCCGGCCCACCCGCACGGCAGGACGAAGCACGAGGCCGCACGGTCGCGCTCCCGGTCGCGGAGGTCCGCGCCGCGGTCACCACGCCGGGACCGTCGACGACACCACCTGTCGACGAGGACGACGCGGCACTGCGGCGGTGGCGCCGCCGGGTGGCCGCCGTCCTGGCCGTCATCGGGCTCGGTGCCCTCACCGGCCTCGTCGGACTCTGGTACGCGACGGCCGGCCCCGGCGCCTACACCTCGGTGCCCTCCGGGCTCGTGGGTGCCGACCTGGCGGCGGCGGAGCAGGTCCTGGGCGGCGCCGGTCTCGCCGTGTCGGCGGTCGACGAGGTCTTCCACCCGGATGCCCCGATCGGCGAGGTCGTCGAGGTCGAGCCGGGCGAGGGCAGCCGCATCCTCAAGGACGGGAGCGTCGAGCTGACCGTCTCCCAGGGCCCGGACCTCCGGGTCGTGCCGGACGGACTCGTCGGCGCGTCCGTGGAGGACGCTGTCGCGGCGCTGGCGTCCGTCGGTCTCGTCGGCGTGGAGACCGAGCGGACGTACGACGACGCGGCCGGTGCCGGCACGGTCCTCGCAGCCGGTGCCGCACCGGGCGACAGCCTGCCCGTGGACTCCGAGGTCGGCCTGACGGTGTCCGACGGCCCCGCGCCCGTCACGATCCTGTCCGTCGTCGGCGTGGAGGCGAACGCGGCGCGCCAGCAGCTCGAGGCGGACGGCCTCGTCGTCGAGCAGCGCGAGGACTTCAGCGAGGAGTACCCGGCTGGTGTCGTCATGGCACAGGACCCGCCGCCCGGGACAGAGGGCTTCCGGACCGACACCGTGACGATCACGGTCTCTCAGGGCCCGCCGCTGGTGGAGGTGCCGAACCTCGTCGGCCAGCAGTTCGCCGACGCGCGCGCGACCCTCGAGCGCCTCGGGTTCGTGGTGGTCCGCGAGGACGTGCTCGGTGGGTTCTTCGGGACGGTGCGCAGCCAGGACGCGAGCCCCGGGTCGACGCTCCCGAAGGGCTCGACCATCACGCTCGCCGTCGTCTGACGGGTTCGAGATCGGCGGGGCCGCTGCGCCCGACGGGCCCGCGGCAGCCCGACGGGCCCGCGGCAGTCCGGAGGCGGACGCCCGTCGTGGGAGCACCATCGGGCGGTGGCGGGACCGCCGTCGGCCCCGCCACCGTGACCCTCAGCCCTTGCGGATCATCTCCGCGACGAGGAACGCCAGCTCCAACGACTGCTGGTGGTTCAGCCGCGGGTCCACGAGCGTCTCGTACCGCCGCGCCAGGCCGTCGTCGTCGATCGCCTCGGCGCCCCCGAGCACCTCGGTGACGTCGTCGCCGGTGAGCTCCACGTGCAGGCCGCCCGGCACCGACCCGACCGCCCGGTGCGCCTCGAAGAAGCCCCGGACCTCGTCCAGGACGTCGTCGAAGCGGCGCGTCTTGAAGCCGGAGGCGGAGGTGATCGTGTTCCCGTGCATGGGGTCGCTCACCCAGGTGACCGGTCGACCGGAGGCCGTGACCTTCTCCAGCAGCGGGGGCAGGGCCTCGCGGATCCGTCCGGCACCCATGCGCGTGATGAACGTCAGCCGCCCCGGGACGTCGTTCGGGTTGAGCTTGTCCATGAGGGCGAGGGCGTCGTCCGCCGTCGTCGTCGGGCCGAGCTTCACCCCGACGGGGTTGCGCACGCGGGACAGGAAGTCCACGTGCGCCCCGTCGACCTGCCGCGTCCGCTCGCCGATCCACAGGAAGTGGGCCGAGCAGTCGTACGGCGTGCCCGTCCGGGAGTCGATCCGAGTGAGCGGCCGCTCGTAGTCCAGGAGGAGCGCCTCGTGGCTGGCGAAGAACTCGACGGACCGCAGGGCGTCGAAGTCGGCTCCGCACGCGGCCATGAAGCGCATCGCGCGGTCGATCTCCCCCGCGACCTCCTCGTACCGGGCGTAGGCGGGGTTCGCGGTGAAGCCCCGGTTCCACTCGTGGACACGCCGCAGGTCGGCGAAGCCTCCCGTCGTGAAGGCCCGGATGAGGTTGAGGGTCGCGGCCGAGCGGTGGTAGGCCTCGACGAGGCGCCGCGGGTCGGGGACCCGCGACTCGGCGGTGAAGTCGTAGGCGTTGACGGCGTCGCCGCGGTAGGCCGGCAGGGTCACGCCGTCGCGCGTCTCCTCGCCGCTGCTGCGCGGCTTCGCGTACTGCCCGGCCATCCGCCCCATCTTGATGACGGGCAGGCTGCCGCCGTAGGTGAGCACCACGGCCATCTGCAGGATCGTCTTGATCTTGTTGCGGATGTTGTCCGCGGTCGCCTCGGCGAAGGTCTCGGCGCAGTCGCCGCCCTGGAGCAGGAAGGCCTCACCGCGCCCCGCCGCGCCGAGGTGCGCCGTCAGCACGTCGGCCTCCCCCGCGAACACGAGCGGCGGCAGGGAGCCCAGCTCCCCGGCCACCCGCCCGACGGCGTCCTCGTCCGGCCAGGTCGGCTGGTGGCGGCGCGGCAGGTCACGCCACGCGTCCAGGCCCGCGAGCACCGCGGGGTCAACGGCGCTCACGCGGTGCTCGCACGGACGAGCGGCTGACCGAGCTCCTCCAGCAGCGCGACGAACCACGGCTGGCTCACGTCGAACGCCTTGCCCCCGGCGATCCGCGGGAAGGCGATCGCCTTGAGGCGGTCGCCGTCCTCCTCGTCGTGGCCGATGACGCCGGACTCCCCGCGCAGCGCGCACTCCACTGCCAGGTCGGTCATCGACTTGATGAGCCGCAGGTCCTCCGCGTTGGCCGCGGCGGCGCGGGAGTAGTACCCCGACTTCTGGACCATGACCTTCTCGGCGCCCAGCTTGTCCGCGAACTGCTGCGCGAACCACTGACCAGGGTTGATCGTGTCCAGCTTGACGTGCCCGAACGGGTCGCGCTGGACCGTCTCCCCCGCCGCCTCGAGCTGCGCGACGATCTCGTGCATGCCGGCGCCCTCGGAGAGGAAGATGGTGACGTTGCCCTGCTCGTCCATGATCGTCCGAAGCCGCGCGGCCTCGGCCTCGATGTCGAGGGCGAGCTCGGGCACGAAGACCGCGTGGACGTCCCACCGCTCGCGCGTCAGGCCGAGCGACGGGACCCACTCCTGACGGTCCAGCCACTTGCGGTACTCCGCCGCGGCCGCCGCCGTCAGCCAGCCGCAGTGCCGGCCCATCACCTCGTGGACGATGAGCATGCGGGGCCCGGAGCGGTGCTCGCCGATGATGTTGGCCGCGAAGCCCGCGGCCTCCTCCGCCGCCGTCCACGCGCCGAGCGACTGCTTGATCGGGACGACGTCGTTGTCGATCGTCTTGGGCAGGCCGACGACGGTCAGCTCGTACCCGTTCTCGTGCAGGAACGCGGCGAGGTCGGCGGCCGTCGTGTTCGTGTCGTCGCCGCCGATGGTGTGCAGCACGTCCACGCCGTCGGCCTTGAGCTGCTCCGCGGCCACGTGCAGCGGGTCCTGACCCTCCTGGACGAGGCCCCGCTTGACGCAGTCCTTCGCGTTGGTGAGCTTGACCCGCGAGTTGCCGATGGGGCTCCCGCCGAAGCGGTGCAGCACGCCGGCCTTCGCCCGCGCCTCCGCGTCGACGACCACCTTGTCGCCGCGCAGGAGGCCGTGGTACCCGTGCTGATACGCGATGATCTCCACCTCGGGCGCGATCTCCGTGTACCGCTCGATGAGACCGCCCACCGCCGAGGAGAGGCAGGGGGCGAAGCCACCAGCGGTCAGCAGGGCGACACGACGGACCGACATGGGGAAGCACCTTCCGTTGATGCTGCGGATCAGCACACCGACCGGCTGGGACCGGCTGGCAGGACCTGCGGGGCTCCGTGCCGGGACGAGGGATCCGGCATCGGCCCGCCCCGTCGGGGAGGGCGCGACCGGATCGACCGCCACGGCCGCCCCGCACGTCGTCGTCCGGTGTGGCAGGTCACCTGGCGGTGACGCGCGTCATCCTACTGAGGCTCACCCGGCTCTGCGGGCGGGCCCGGAACCTGGACGTCCGGGGCCCGCCGGCCACCGGGCGCGCTGCCGGCGCCGGGCCCCACCTCGTCCGGGGCGTGACCCGCCGCGATCCGCGCCTTGGCGGTGGCGGCGTAGACGTCGACGTACTCCTGGCCGGACAGGCTCATGAGCGCGTACATGATCTCGTCGGTGACGGACCGCAGGACGAAGCGGTCGTTCTCCATGCCCTTGTACCGGCTGAAGTCGAGGGGCTCGCCGATGACGACGCCGATCTGGACGGGCTTCGGGATGACACGACCGATCGGCTGCGCCACGTCGGTGGCGATCATGGCCACGGGGATCACCGGCACCCCGGCCTCCAGGGCGAGACGCGCGACGCC
Organism: uncultured Actinotalea sp.; assembly: GCF_946885855.1. Next base: position 6,869 of record NZ_CAMPHH010000160.1, read on the forward strand.
GGTCTTGCCGCGGTACAGGCGGCCGTCGGGGCTGCGGGTGCCCTCGGGGTAGATGCCGAAGAGGTTGCCCGAGCGGAGGACGTCCAGGCCGGTGCGCAGCGCGGCCTCGCTGGCCTTGCCGCCACCCCGGTCGACGGGGATCGTCCCGACACCGCGGAAGAAGCCCGCCTTGAGCCGCCCCTTGACCCCGGTCCCGGTGAAGTACTCCGACTTGCCGATGAAGCGGATCTTGCGCGACAGCACCAGCGGCAGGACGAAGGAGTCGATGACCGCGAGGTGGTTGCTGGCGAGGATGGCGCCGCCCTCCGCCGGGACGTTCGAGGCCCCGCGCACCCAGGGCCGGAACATGCCCCGCAGCAGCGGACCCGCGAGGATCCGCTTCATCACCCAGTAGAACAACGCGCCGTCCCCTTCGCTGCGCCGGACCGGTCGAGGTCCGCCCGGCGTCGTGTCGACTCTAGAGTGCTGTGCATGGCCGTTCGTCCGCACGACCCCGACGGCGAGCCCGACGACGGCCCGCGCGACGAGGAGCAGGGTACGGCCAGCGACGCCCAGGTGGACCGCGAGTGGCAGGACATCGTCGCCAGGCTGCAGGCCGACGGGCCGGCCGGGGCGGCACCGCCTCCGACGGGTCGGGGCCACGACGGCGAGCCCCCGCGCGATCCGTGGTCGTCCGCCTCGTCGACCGGGGCAGGGCCGGATCCCGCCTCGTCGGCACGCCCACCCGGCGCGCCGTCGCCGACGGACCCGCGAGCCTGGTCCCGCGACCCGGAGGCCGAGGAGGAGGAGTCGCACTTCCGGCCACCCGACCCCGGTCCGGTGCTCGGCGGCGACCCGCTCCTGACGATGGCGTGGGCCGCCGTCGTCGGGGCTCCGCTGCTCTTCCTGCTCTCGGTGACCTTCTGGCGCTCGGCGCCGATCGTCCTGCTCCAGGTGGCGGCCGCGCTGTTCGTCGGCGGGCTCGGCGTGC
>NZ_CAMPHH010000161.1 GCF_946885855.1 uncultured Actinotalea sp.
CCGTGCTGTCCGGGCCGGGCGTGCCTGCGGTTGCCGCGGGACGTGCCGACCACGCCGATCCGGTGACGGCGCTGGGTCCCCGGCGCCGCGTCACCTATCCTTGACCGGGCGCCCGCCGGTGCCTGCTGCCGCACGAGTGAGGAACAGACGAGTTCGTGGACGTCCTGCGCATCATCCTTCAGGTCCTGCTGGTGCTCACCAGCTTCCTCGTGATCGTGCTCGTGCTGCTGCACAAGGGCAAGGGAGGTGGCCTGTCCGACATGTTCGGCGGGGGCATCTCCAGCGGCGCCGGCAGCTCCGGTGTGGCGGAGCGGAACCTCAACCGCATCACCATCGGCCTGGCCGTCCTGTGGGCGGTCATCATCGTGCTCCTGGGCCTGATCCAGCGCGTCAGCTGACAACGGAGGTCAACCGTGGCGAGCGGTAGTGCAATTCGAGGGTCCCGCGTCGGTGCGGGTCCCATGGGTGAGGCGGAGCGCGGCGAGGCCGCCCCGCGGTTCTGGGTGTCGTACTGGTGCGCGAACGGGCACGAGACGCGACCGAGCTTCTCGGAGGAGGCCGGGGCCGAGGCCCCGGAGACGTGGGACTGCCCGCGGTGCGGCTACCCGGCCGGCCAGGACCAGCAGAACCCGCCCTCCCCGGTGCGCAACGAGCCGTACAAGACGCACCTGGCGTACGTGAAGGAGCGGCGCACCGACGAGGACGGCGCCGCGATCCTGGACGAGGCGCTGGCAGCGCTGCGGGCGCGCCGCGGCGGCTGAGCCCGACCGCCTGACAGCGCCCGACCGAGCCCGACCGAGCACGCCCGAACGGGGCGGAGCGCTCGGCCAGTACCGCCGGCGCGGACATGACGCGAGCCCGGACCCCGTGGGGGTCAGGGCTCGCGTCGTCGTCCGGGCGGTCGCGGCCTCGCTCAGGCCGGCGCGGGCCCGGCAGCGGCCGCGACGTCCAGGAGCCACAGCGTGCGCCGACGGCCGAGGGCGGCCGTGGCGGGGGTGCTGGCCACCTCGTCGCCGGCGAGGGCGCGCGCGGCGGCCCCCGCCTTGTCCGCCCCGGCCACTACCAGCCAGACCTCCTGCGCCGCCTCGATCGCGGGCCAGGTGAGGCTGACCCGCTCCGGCGGAGGCTTGGGCGAGCCGTGCACCCCGACGACCGTCCGGTCGACCACGGTGAGGCCCTCGTGCCCCGGGAAGAGCGACGCGACGTGGCCGTCCGGCCCCATGCCGAAGAGCAGCACGTCGAAGGCCGGGACGGCGGGTCCCGCGTCGTCGGCGCCCTCGGCCTCGTCCGCGAACCGGGCGAGCTCGGCGGCGTAGGCCGCGGCCGAGTCCTCGGGCGTCGTGATGCCCGGGGCGTCCGCCGCGGGCATCGGGTGGACGTTCTCCGCCGGGATCGGCAGCGCGTCGAGGAGGGCGTCGCGGGCCTGGGTCTCGTTGCGGTCCGGGTGCCCGGCGGGCAGGAAGCGCTCGTCACCCCACCACAGGTGCACGCCCGTCCAGTCGACGGCGTCCCGCAGCGGGGAGGCGGCCACCTCCCGCAGCGTGGCGATGCCGACGGTGCCGCCGGTGAGGCCCACGTGCAGCGGGTGGTGCGTCGACTGGGCGTCCAGCAGGTGCAGCAGGAGGCGCGCCGCCGTGGCGCGTCCCACCGTCGCGGCGTCGGGGTGCACGACGACGACGCGTCCGTGCGGTGTGGTGGTGCTCATCGCGTCACGATCCTCTCCAGTCCGTCGACCAGGACCTCTCCGTAGACCTCGTCGGGGTCGAGCCGGCGGAGCTCCTCCGCCAGGCACTCGCTCAGGGTGCGGATGGGCATGCCCACCCGCTGCTCGGGCTGGCCCGGTTGCTGCAGGGTCGCGACCCGTCCGTCGGGCCGGTCGACGACGACCGGCCCGGAGGCGCGCTCGAGCACGACCTCGACCACGCCCTGCACGCCCGGCACGCGGACGAGCTCGACGGGGCAGTCGAGTCCGTGCGCCAGCCACGCGGCGAGCAGCACCACCGAGGGGTGCGTCTCGTGCCCGGTGACCCGGGCGGCCGTGACCGGCTCGTACGGCGGCTGGTCCAGCGCGGCGGCCAGGAGCGCCCGCCAGACCGTCAGGCGCGTCCACGCGATGTCGGTGTCGCCCGCCGCATGGTGCTGCTGGAGCTCCCGCAGGCTCCGCAACGGGTCGGCCGCCCCCACGGAGTCGGTGATGCGGCGCTGTGCCATGGCACCCAGCGGGTCCTCCGCGGGTGCGGCCGGGTGCTCGCCCGGCCACCACGCGACGATCGGCGCGTCCGGCAGCAGCAGGGGCGTCACGAGCGTGTCGGCGTGCTCGAGCATCTCGCCCGAGGCGCGCAGGACCACGACCTCGCTGGCCCCGGCGTCCCCGCCGACCCGGATCTGGGCGTCCAGGCGGCTGCGGTCGCCGTCGTCCCCGCGGGCGAGCACGATGACGCGGCACGGGTGCTCCCGGCTCGCGGCGTTCGCGACGGAGACGGCCTCCTCGAGGCCGTCCTCGGCGACGTCGATGACGAGCGTCAGGACCCGGCCGAGCGCCACCGCGCCGCCCTCGTCACGCAGGCGCAGCAGCGCCTTCGCCACCTCCGACGTCGTCGTGCCGGGCAGGTCGTGGATCACCCTCGTCCCCTCTCGTCGGTGCGGCGCGCGCTCACGGCCGCCGCCACGCGCGGCCGTCGCGCGCCATCATCGCGTCGGCCGAGTCCGGCCCCCACGTCCCGGAGCGGTACGGCTCGGGGCGCCCGTGCCGGGCCCAGTACGCGGTGATGGGGTCGAGGATCTTCCAGCTGAGCTCGACCTCCTCGTGCCGGGGGAAGAGCGGGGGGTCGCCCAGGAGCACGTCGAGGATGAGCCGCTCGTACGCCTCGGGGGAGGACTCGGTGAAGGCGTGCCCGTACCCGAAGTCCATCGTGACGTCGCGGACCTCCATCGCCGTGCCGGGCACCTTGGAGCCGAAGCGCATCGTGACGCCCTCGTCGGGCTGCACCCGGATGACCAGGGCGTTGTTGCCCAGCTCCTCGGTCGCGGTGGACTCGAACGGCAGGTGCGGCGCCTTCTTGAAGACGACGGCGATCTCGGTCACGCGCCGGCCGAGGCGCTTGCCCGCGCGCAGGTAGAACGGGACGCCCGCCCAGCGCCGCGTGTCGATGTCCAGGCGGATCGCGGCGTACGTCTCGGTCGCGGAGTCCGGGCCGATGCCCTGCTCGTCGAGGTAGCCGACGACCTCCTCGCCGCCCTGCCAGCCGGCGGCGTACTGGCCGCGCGCCGTGTGCAGGTCGAGGTCCTTGGGGATGCGGACGGCCGAGAGCACCTTCTCCTTCTCGGCGCGCAGCGCGTCGGCGTCGAAGGAGACGGGCTCCTCCATGGCCGTCAGGGCGAGCAGCTGCAGCAGGTGGTTCTGGATGACGTCCCGGGCGGCGCCGATGCCGTCGTAGTAGCCGGCCCGCCCGCCGATGCCGATGTCCTCGGCCATCGTGATCTGGACGTGGTCCACGAAGTGCGCGTTCCAGATCGGCTCGAACAGCTGGTTGGCGAACCGCAGCGCCAGCATGTTCTGGACCGTCTCCTTGCCGAGGTAGTGGTCGATCCGGAAGACGGACTCCGGCTCGAACACCTCGGACACGACGTCGTTGAGCTCCCGCGCGCTGGCGAGGTCGTGGCCGAACGGCTTCTCGACGACGACGCGTCGCCACGCCCCGTCGCGCTGCTGGGACAGCCCCGAGCGCGCGAGCTGGCGGCACACCAGGGGGAAGGCGCCCGGCGGGACCGACAGGTAGAACGCGTGGTTGCCCCCGGTGCCCCGCTCGGCGTCGAGCGCGGCGACCGTCGAGCTCAGGCGGTCGAACGCGGCGTCGTCGTCGAACTCGCCCTGGACGAACCGGATGCCCTCCGCGAGCTGCTTCCAGGTGCTCTCCCGGAAGGGCGTGCGGGCGTTGGCCCGGACGGCGTCGTGGACGACCTCCGCGAAGTCCTGGGTCGCCCAGTCCCGCCGCGCGAAGCCGGTGAGGGCGAAGCCCGGCGGCAGCAGCCCGCGGTTGGCGAGGTCGTACACGGCCGGCATGAGCTTGCGCCGGGCGAGGTCGCCGGTGACACCGAAGATGACGAGGCCGCACGGCCCGGCGATGCGCGGCAGCCGCCGGTCCCGCGGGTCCCGCAGCGGGTTGCCGCCGGCGGTGACGGGGTTCGGGCTCACGCGGCCGGCCCTCCCGGGCGCGCGTCCCGCAGCCCCGCGGTGACCGTCTGCAGCAGCTCGTCCCAGCTCGCCTCGAACTTGTCGACACCCTCGTCCTCGAGCTGCGCCGTCACCGCGTCGATGTCGATCCCGAGCGCGGCGAGGCGCTCGAGGCGCGTGGCGGCGTCGTCGTAGGCGGGCGTCACCGTGTCCCCGCGGACGTCGCCGTGCTCCGCGACGGCCTCGAGGGTCTTGCCCGGCATGGTGTTGACGGTGTCCGGGGCGACGAGCTCGTCGACGTAGAGGGTGTCCGGGTAGGCGGGGTCCTTGACGCCGGTCGACGCCCACAGCGGCCGCTGCGGCTGGGCGCCCGCGGTCGCCAGACCGCGCCAGCGCTCGGAGGCGGAGACCTCCTCGAAGTACCGGTAGGCGAGGCGGGCGTTCGCGATGGCGATCGTGCCGCGCAGGTCCGCCGCCTCGGGCGTGCCGAGGGCGTCGAGCTGCGGGTCGACGGCGGCGTCCACACGGGACACGAAGAAGGAGGCGACGGACTCGATCGTCGTGAGGTCGAGGCCCTTGGCGCGTGCCTGCTCGAGACCGTCGAGGTAGGCGTCGACGACCGCGCGGTAACGCTCGAGCGAGAAGATGAGCGTGACGTTGACGCTGATGCCCTCGGCGATCGCGGCCGTGATCGCCGGGAGGCCCTCGACCGTGGCGGGGATCTTGATGAAGAGGTTCGGGCGGTCCACGGTCGCCCACAGCCGCCGCGCCGCCGCGAGCGTGGCCTCGGTGTCCCGGGCCAGCCGGGGGTCGACCTCGAGCGAGACGCGGCCGTCGCGCCCCGTGGCCCGGTGGACCGGGGCGAGGACGTCGCACGCCTCGCGGACGTCGTCGGTCGTGATGGCGGACACGGCGTCGTCGACCGAGGCGCCGGCGGCCGCGAGCTCGCGCAGCTGCTCGTCGTAGGCGTCGCCCTTCGCCAGGGCCGACGCGAAGATCGTGGGGTTGGTGGTCACGCCGACCACGCCGCGCTCGGTGACGAGGCGCTGGAGGCCGCCGCCGCGCAGGAGCTCGCGGGACAGGTCGTCGAGCCAGACCGCGACGCCTGCCTCACGCAGACGGGCGAGCGGGGCGGGCAGGGTGGCTGCGGTGTCGTGCTCGGTCATCGTTCCTCCAGCGGTGTGCGGGGACGGGCGGCGAGTCGGTGGGGAGGCGAGGCGACGGGTCGCGTCGGCGGGCCGGTCGTGGTCCGGGCGGAACCGCCGCAGAGCCCGCGGCCGGGGACGGTCGCGTCCCCGGCCGCGGGTGCGGCTCAGCGGTCGGCCGTGCCCCCCTCGGTGGGACGGGGGCCCCCGCCCGGCGTCGCCGAGGCGAGGCCCGCGAGCGACTCCCGGGCGGCGGCCGCGACGGCCTCGGGGGTGAGCCCGAACTCGCGGAACAGGGTCGTGAAGTCCGCGGACGCGCCGAAGTGCTCGATGGAGACCGTCCGGCCCGCGTCCCCGACGAGCTCGCGCCACCCGAGGGCGACACCGGCCTCGACGGAGACCCGCGCCCGCACGGATGCCGGTAGGACCTGCTCGCGGTACTCCGCCGGCTGCTCGTCGAACCACTCGCGGCACGGCACGGAGACGACCCGGGTGGGCACGCCGTCGGCCTGGAGCGCCTCGCGCGCGGCGACCGCGACCTGCACCTCGGAGCCGGACGCGAGGAGGATGACCTCCGGGGCGCCTCCGGTCGCCTCCGCCAGGACGTAGGCGCCACGGGCGACGCCGTCGGCCGCCGCGAAGGCGTCGCCCTCGGCAGCGCCCTCACCGCGGGTGAAGGTCGGGACGTTCTGGCGCGTCAGCACGATGCCGGCGGGGTTGGCCGTGCGCTCGAGCACGGTGCGCCACGCCCAGGACACCTCGTTCGCGTCGGCGGGCCGGACGACGTCCAGGCCCGGGATGGCGCGCAGCGCGGCGAGGTGCTCGATCGGCTGGTGCGTCGGGCCGTCCTCGCCGAGCCCGATCGAGTCGTGCGTCCACACGAACGTCGTCGGGATCTGCATGAGCGCGGCGAGCCGCACGGCCGGGCGCATGTAGTCGGAGAACACGAGGAACGTGCCGCCGTACGGACGAGTGCCGCCGTGCAGCGTGATCCCGTTGAGGATCGCGCCCATGGCGTGCTCGCGGATGCCGAAGTGCATCGTGCGGCCGTACGGGTCACCCTGCCAGCTCTTGGTGGAGCGGTGGCTGGGAATGAAGGACGGCTCGCCCTCCATCGTCGTGTTGTTCGACTCGGCGAGGTCGGCCGAGCCGCCCCACAGCTCCGGGAGCACCGGGGCGAGTGCGGTGAGGACCTTGCCGGACGCCGCCCGCGTGGAGACGTCCTTGCCGCCCTCGAAGGTGGGCAGCGCGTCGGTCCAGCCGGCGGGCAGGCGCCGCTCGGCGAGCCGGTCGAAGAGCTCGGCCCGCTCCGGCTGCGCCGACCGCCAGGCCTGGAAGACCTCGTCCCAGGCCGCGTGGGCGGCGCGCCCGCGGTCCACGACCTCCCGGGCGTGCGCGAGCACCTCGTCCTCGACGACGAAGGACTTCTCGGGATCGAAGCCCAGCAGCTCCTTGAGCGCCGCGACCTCCTCCGCGCCCAGCGCGGACCCGTGGATCTTGCCGGTGTTCTGCTTGGTCGGGGCCGGGTACCCGATGATGGTGCGTAGCGAGATGATCGACGGCCGCCCGGTCTCCGCCCGGGCCGCGCGCAGGGCTGCGGCGAGGGCCGGGACGTCCTCCTGGTACCCGTCGTCGCCGGCGGTCCAGTCGACGCGCTGGGTGTGCCAGCCGTAGGCCTCGTAGCGGGCGAGGACGTCCTCGGTGAACGCGACGTCGGTGTCGTCCTCGATCGAGATCTTGTTGTCGTCGTAGATCACGACGAGGTTGCCGAGCTCCTGGTGTCCGGCGAGCGAGGACGCCTCGGAGGTCACACCCTCCTGCAGGTCGCCGTCGGAGGCGATGGCCCAGATCGTGTGGTCGAACGGGCTCTGGCCGGCCGGGGTCGCCGGGTCGAAGAGGCCCCGCTCGCGCCGGGCCGCCATGGCCATGCCGACGGCGGACGCCAGGCCCTGGCCCAGCGGACCGGTCGTGATCTCGACGCCGTCGGTGTGCTTGTACTCCGGGTGGCCCGGGGTGCGGGAGCCCCAGGTCCGCAGGGCAGCGATGTCGTCCAGCGTGAGGTCGTAGCCCGACAGGTACAGCTGCAGGTACAGCGTCAGCGAGGAGTGGCCGGCGGAGAGGACGAACCGGTCGCGCCCCGCCCAGTGCGAGTCGCTCGGGTCGTGCTGGAGGAACTGCTGGAACAGCAGGTAGGCCGCGGGCGCCAGGCTCATCGCGGTGCCGGGGTGGCCGTTGCCGACCTTCTGCACCGCATCGGCCGCGAGCACCTTGAGGGTGTCGACGGCGCGCCGGTCCAGATCGGTCCAGCGGAGGTCTTCGGAGGGGGGCACGTTCACAGGACCTCTTTCCCGGCCCGGAGTCGTCCGGGCCATCAGCTCGTCGGCCGGGCACCGGCCGCGTCGTCGTCTCGCTCGAGCACCGGGGTGGAGACTACCCAGCGTCTCATTCCTGGGACGGGTGTGCCGCGTGGTGGGACGGGTCGGGGG
>NZ_CAMPHH010000162.1 GCF_946885855.1 uncultured Actinotalea sp.
CGCCCCCCCCGAGCAGCGTGACGTCGCCGTCGGCCCCGGGGTGAGCGGCCCCGCCGTCGGCCGCCTCCACGCGCAGCGCGGACCCCTCCCCCGGCTGCCACAGCACGTCCACCGCCGACGACGGCGCCGCGACGGGCCGACCGTACGTCGCCTCGCCGAGCGCGGCGCTCCGCGCCGCGGCGACGGCCGGGTGCGGCTCGCACACGAGCGCGTCACCCTCCAGCCGCAGCGCATGCGGCACGCTGTGCGCGCCCGACCAGCCGGGCTCGCCGTCGGAACCGTCGCTGTCGGCGGCGCCGCCGACCTCCCGCATCCAGTGGATCAGCCCCCGGCGCCCGTCCCGGTCCGCGAAGGCGGACCCCGCGTAGTACGCCGGGCCGTAGGTCAGCCGGGCCCACCGCTGCGCGGTGAAGCGCCCGTCCACGAAGTCCCCGACGGCGTAGACCGCGTGGTGCGGGTGGTCCGGCTCCCAGGCGGAGAGCGTCAGCACCCACCGGCCGTCGAGGGGGAACAGCTGCGGGCACTCCCACGCCGGGCCGCTCCAGGCGCCGTCGGTCGCGGTCGTCGGCCGTGTCATGAGCAGCCCGTGGTACTCCCACCGATCGAGGTCCGTCGAGCGGTACACCCACGCCGTCGCGGTCCCGCCGTGCTCGTCCCGCAGGCCCCCGCCGACGACCATCCACCAGGTGTCGCCGTCGCGCACGACCCACGGGTCGCGGTACGCCTCGACGTCCTGCGCGGCGAACCCGTCCGGCAGCTCCGCGACGACCGGGCCCTTGGCCCACCGCTCCCACGAGCCGTCCACCGGCCGCGCCACCCGGTTGCGCCCGATGCCCAGGCCCGCCGCCTCGGTGACGCTCGTGTAGAAGAGGGCCGCCGGCCCGCCGTCGTCCGGTACGGCGATGCTGCCGGACCAGACGCCGTCGTCGCCGTCCCCCGGGAGCAGGACCGGCTCGTGCTCGGTCCAGTGCAGGAGGTCCGGGCTCGTGGCGTGCCCCCAGTGGCAGTCGACCCGCCAGTCCGTGCTGCCCGGGACGTACTGGAAGAACAGGTGGTAGCGCCCGTCGTGCCAGGTCAGGCCGAGCGGGTCGTTGACCCAGCCGGTGCGCGGTGCGAAGTGCAGACGGGGGCGCGGGCCGGTACCTGCAGTGCCGGGGCCGGTCGTGCTCGGGCTCATGGGCCCAGTCTGGCCGACCCCGCGCGCCTGCTCAGCCCGCGGACCCGGCGTCGTCCTCCCGCCGGTGCCCCAGGACGAGCACCTCGAGGTCCTCCCGCGCCAGTGACGCGCCGTCGACGAGCGCCACGGTCAGCGGCGTCAGCGCGCGCACGGTCGCCGTCCGCACCCCCTCCAGGAGCGCCCGCTCGCCCAGCACGGCGCCCGGCCCGATCTCCACGAGCACCCGGCCGTCGCGGACCACCTCGACGACGCCGTCGAGCAGCAGCGCGACATCGTCCCCGGTGTCCCCCTGGCGGAAGAGCTCCTCCCCCGCAGCGACGGTCCGCACGCGCCGCCGTGCCCGCAGGTCGCCCATGACCTGCCGGGACAGCCGGCGCTCGAGCTCGGTCTCGGCCGGGGTCACGACCGCCGCCGCGTCCACCCCGTGCCACGGCGTGGCCGTCACCTCGAGGGTGTGCAGCCACGCGTCGGAGTCCGTGGTGGCGACCTTCTCGGCCAGGTGACCCGCGTCGTCGTAGACCCAGTGACGCGGGAAGGCGCTCGCGCCGACCACCCTCGCCGACGACGAGCCGTCCGCGCGCAGCTCGAGCTCGAGCGTGGTCCAGACCAGCGGGGCGACGAGCCGGGGCCGGCCGTTGACGAGCCGGGGCGCGGGCAGCGGCGCCCGGCCGCCGGCGGTCTGGCGCACGAGGGCCCGCGCGCCGTCGTCGGCCACCTCCACCGTCCGCAGGTCGCGCATCGCCACCGCGGGGAAGCGGACCGCCCCGCCGAGGAGGTTGGTCAGGCCGATCGTGCCGCCGCAGCCGTCCTCGAGCTGGACGCCGACGACGCGCCCGCCCTCGACCCGGGCCCGCCCGGCGAGGCGGTTGACGAAGCGGAACCGGCCCGCCCGGCGCAGCGACGCGACGTCGTCGGGCGCGAGCCGGTCCGGCGGCGGCTCGTCGTAGTGCGTCAGGCCCAGGTCGAACGGCACGCGGAGCGGTCCCGTGATCAGCTCCGACGGGATCCAGGACACGGACGTGATCGACGGCACGACGGCCCCCTGCGGCACGGGGGCGATCCCGGACGAACCACCCATGTGGCGCACGCTAGTCCTGCCGGGACCGGTCTACATTCCCGCTCGTGCCCTCCGTCGACCGGCGTGTCGTGACGGTCCTGTTCGCCGATCTCGCGGACTTCACCGGGCTCTCGGAGCGCCTCGACGCCGAGGACGTCGCCGGTGTGCAGGAGGCGTACTTCGCGCTGGCCGAGCGGACGATCGCCGCCGAGGGCGGGCTCGTCGAGAAGTACATCGGCGACGCGGTCGTGGCGACCTTCGGCACGGCCCGCACCGCCGACGACGACGCCCTGCGCGCGGTCCGGGCGGCCCGGCGCCTCGTCGTCGCGGTCGACGAGCTGGACCGCACGCTGGGCCTGCCGTCGGGCGCGCTCCGGGTCCGGGTGGGCGTCGACACCGGCGTCGTCGCGGTGACCCGGCTCGGCGACGGGTGGCGCGTCACCGGTGACACCGTGAACACCGCCGCCCGGCTCCAGGCGGCCGCCGACCCCGGCCAGGTGCTCGTCGGCGCCCAGACGGCCCTGGCGGTGGAGGACGACGTCGACCTCGTGCCGGCCGGTGCCAGGAACCTCAAGGGCAAGGCGGAGCCCGTGCCGACGTGGGCGGTCCCCGTGGTGCCGGCGACGCCCGCGGGCCACCCGGGACCCGCCGGCCCGGCGGACCCGGTCGGCGCTCCGGGCGGTCTGCGCCGTCACGGCCTCGTGGCGCCGCTCCTCGGCCGGGACGCCGAGCTCGGACGGCTCCTGGCCGTCACGGCGACGGGGCCGGACCCCGTCCGCGGGGCGTACGTCGTCGCGCCGCCCGGCACGGGCAAGTCCCGGCTCGTCGCCGAGCTGGCCGCGCGACTGCGGGCCGCCGGGCGCGCGTGCTGGGTCGCCCGCGTGGGGCTGGCACCCGGGCGCGGCTACGACGTGGTGGCCGAGCTCCTGAGGACGGCCTGGCCGGACCCCGCCCCGCCCGGGCCGACGGGGCAGGGCGCAGCCCCCCGTGGCGGGGCGCTCGCCGACGCGGTCCACGCCGCCCTCGTCGCGCGGGGCGAGGACCCGGTCCGCGCACGACGCACGGCGGACCTGGCCGGTGCCGTCGTCGGGGGCGAGCCGCTCGGGGCCGAGCCCGCCGAGCTCTACGCGGCCTGGACCACGGCCCTGGACCACGCGGCCCCCGACGCCGTCTGGGTGGTCGAGGACCTCCACCTCGCCGGCGCCGACCTGCGCGCGTTCCTGCACCACGCGCTGGAGCACCCCGGCGGCCCCGGCGGGTCCGGTGGGCGGCGCCTCGTCCTCACGGCGCGTCCGGGTCCCCTCGCCCGCGACGCGCTCGCCGAGTCCCCGCACGTCCTCGTCCTCCCGCTCGAGCCGCTCGACGCGGCGGTGGCGCGGGGGTTGGTCGAGGCCCTCCTCGGCGCCGCGACGCTCCCGGGGCGCCTGCTCGACGCCGTCGTCGCGGCCTCCGGGGGCAACCCGCTCTTCGTGGAGGAGCTCGTCCGGTCCTGGATCCAGCGGCGGCTGCTGCTCCGGGCGGACGACGGCGCGTGGCGCTTCACCGGGGACGACACCGGTGCCCCCGTCCTGCCCACGACGGTCCAGGCGATCTACCAGGGCCAGCTCGACGCCCTGCCGGAGCCGGTGCGCGCCGTCGTCGAGCGGGGCTCCGTGCCCGGGACCACGTTCCCGGTGGGCGCCCTGCCCGCCCTCGGCGTCGCGGACGCCAGTCGGCCGCTCGACGAGCTCACCCAGGTGGGGCTGCTCGTCGGACCGCACGAGCACGCCGTCGGCGCCGCGTCGTACACGTACCGCCACGCGCTGCTGCGGGACACCGCGTACGGCTCGATCGGTCGCCACCGCCGCGCGGAGCTGCACGTCCGCTTCGCCCGGTGGATCCAGGGGCTCGGCACGCCGCTGGGGGTCGAGCTGGCCGGCACGCACCTCGCGATCGCCCACGACGTGCTCCCCGCCACCAGCGGCGGGCTCGACGACGGGACGACCGCCGCGGACCTCGCGGCCACGGCGGCGGAGCTGCTCGCCGGCGCGGCCGCGACCGCGATGCTCAGCGCCCCGCAGCGGGCCGCCGCTCTCCTCGGCCGCGCGCTGGAGCTGCCGGCCGGCACCGGGGCCGAGCGGCTGTCCCGGCGACTGGCCCTCGGGGAGGCGCTGCGCCGCTCCGGGGACGTGGCGCCCGCGATGGCGGCGTTCGGCGAGGCCGCGGAGCAGGCCCTGGCCCGCGACGACGGCGCCGCCCTCGTCCCGGCGGCGATCGGGTACGAGGAGGCGCTCTACGCGAGCCGCCTGCCGCGCGACGCCCGATCGGCGCAGCTGCTGCGGGCCGCGGAGCGCGCGGTGCCGGTGGACGACGCCGTCGCCCGCAGCCGGGTCCTGTCCCTGCTCGGGCGGGCCCTGCACTTCACCGGCGACGCGCGGGGCGCGGAGGAGGCGTGCCGCACCGCGGTCGAGCTCGTCGCGGGCCAGGACGCGACCGACGGCGGGCCCACCGGGGTCGTGCAGGCACCGGTCGCGCACGCGCTGCTCGGGCTCCGGATCACGCAGGACGCCCCGTCGCAGCTGGGTCAGCGGCTGCGCGACGGCCGGCGCGCCTTCGCGGCCGTCAGCGGGCCGGCCGGGGCGGACCCGTCCGCCGACGGCGGGGCCCTCGCGGCGGAGGACCTCGAGCTGCGGCTCGAGGTCGCCCGGCTGCACCTGCTCGACCTGCTCGAGTCCGGCGACCTCGCGGGCGCCGACGCGGTCCTCGAGGTGGCGGCCGCCACCGTGGGGCTGCTGGACCGTCCCCTGCACCGGTGGTACCCGCCGATGTGGCGCGGGATGCGCGCCCTGCTGGACGGTCGCTTCACCGAGGCCGCGGACCTGGCCGACCGCTTCCGGGACGAGGCGCACCGCGCCCACTACGTCGCCGCGGAGCAGGTGTGGACCATCCAGCGGTTCCAGCAGGCCCTCGACGTCGGCGGCCTCGAGGCGCTGCTGCCCGTCCTGGACGACCGCCTGGCCGAGACCCTCGACAGGTGGGCGTTCGCGCCGGCCCTCGCGCTCGCCCGGCTGGGCCGGACGACCGAGGCGCGGGCGTTCCTCGACGTCCACGACGCGCACCTCGCCCAGGTGCCCGACGACCTGTCCCGGCCCGCCGTCCTCGCCTACCTGGCGCAGGCCGCCCACCTCGTGGGCGACGCGGCGACCGCCGCCCGCGTGGGTGCCGCCCTGGCGCCGTGGGACGGGCACCGCGTGGTCCTCGGCGCCGGGGCCGTGTGCCTGGGCTCCGCGGCCCGGCCGCTGGGGCTGTGCCGGCTCGCGGTCGGCGACGTGGCCGGGGCGGTCGGGCTGCTGTCCCGCGCGGTCGTCGAGGACGACGGCCTGCCGACCCCGCCCGGTGCGGTCTGGTCCCGCACGGGGCTCGCGGCAGCGCTGCGCCGCGCGGGCGAGCGGGACCAGGCACGGGACGTCGCGGGGCGCGCCCGCGCGGAGGCTGCCCGACTCGGCATGACCGAGGCCCTGCGGCTGCTGGCCGACGACGAGGAGGACCGATGAGCACGGGTGCGACGGCAGGGCTGACGGTCGCGGAGGCGAGGCGTCTCGCCCTGGCCGCGTGGGACGTGTTCGCCGAGCGGACGGATGCCCTCGACGCGGCGGCCCTCGCCGCCACACCCACCCGGCTCGCCGGGTGGACGGTGCAGGACCTGACCCGGCACACGGCGTGGGGCATGAGCATGGAGGCGGAGGCCCTGCGGCTCGCCGTCGTCGCGGAGCCGCTGCGGCACGGGGCGCGGGCCGCCGGGCGGCCCACCGATGCGCTCACCGGCGAGGCGCTGCACCTCGCCTGGCACCGCAGCCGGGCCGAGCTCGCCGCCGGCTTCGACACCGTGGCCGCCGCCGTCGGCCGAGGGCTCGCCCCCGTCCTGCCGATGCCCTACGGCGACGTGCCGCTGACCGTCGCCCTCGACACCTTCGTCATGGAGGCAGCGGTCCACACGGACGACCTGCTCGCGGCGCTGGCCGGGCGCGGGGCGGCGGCGCCGCCGCTGGACCCCGCCGTGGTCGCGCCCACCGCGCGCTTCCTCCAGCACTTCTGGTCGGTCCTGGGCTCGGCCGGGACGCCGGTCCCCGCCGGGACGACCGTCCGGCTCGTCGGGGACACCGTCGCCGTCGGCGGGACGTTCGACGGGACGGCGTGGCGTGCGCTCGACGCGGACGACGGCGGCGGCCCCTCGGACGGCGGCGCCGACGGCAGCGCGGACGGCGGCGGCGGCGCGTCGGTCACGCTCCGCGGCGACGACTCGACCGTCCTGCGTGTGGCGCTCGGCCGCGTCCCGGTCGCGAGCGCGGGGCTGCAGCTCACCGGCGACGCCGGTCTCGCCCGCGCTCTCAAGGAGCACGTCCCCGGCCCGTGACGGCGGGCCTCACAGGCACCGGGCGGCTCGTGTGCGGCAGGTGTTTCCCGGGGGAAACATCCCGGCCACGCCGGGCGAACATGCGCTGCCTAGCGTCGGCGTCCTGGCCCCGCAGCAGGGGTGCCGGACCGGCCAGCCCGAGGAGCGCGCATGTCACCCGAGCCGCACGTCCCCGACCCCCGCCCGCACGACGCCCGGGGGTCCGACGAGCGCGTCCGCGAGGCGTCCCGGCTCGTCGTCGTCGGCGGGGGCATGGTCGCGCAGCGACTCGTCGAGGCGCTGCGCGACCGCGACGCCGACGGCGCCTGGCACGTCACCGTCCTCGCGGAGGAGCCGCGCGCGCCCTACGACCGCGTCGGGCTGACGTCCTACTTCTCCGGGCGCGACCCGGACGACCTCGCGCTCGGTGACCCGGCGCTGTGGCGGGACCCGCTCGTCACGCTCGTGCGGGGGGCCACCGTCACCGCGGTGGACCGCGCGGCGCGCGTCGTCACCACCGCGGACGGCCGCACCTGGGCCTACGACGAGCTCGTCCTCGCCACCGGGTCCCGGGCGTTCGTGCCCCCGATCGACGGCGCCGACCTGCCCGGCGTCTTCGTCTACCGCACCCTCGACGACGTCGCCGCACTGCGCGGCTGGGTCGAGGAGCAGGCGGCGCGGTGGGACCGCCCGGTGCGCGGGGCCGTCATCGGCGGCGGGCTGCTCGGCCTCGAGGCCGCCGGGGCGCTCCAGGCGCTCGGCGCGCAGTCGACGGTGATCCAGTTCGGCACGCACCTCATGTCCGCGCAGGTCGACCTCGGCGGCGGTGAGGCGCTGCGGCGGCTCATTCAGTCCCTCGGGGTGGCAGTCCGCGTCGACACGGCCACCACGCGCATGCGGCCCAACCGCCGCGGCACGGTCGGCCGTCTCGACTTCGCCGACGGCGGGCGGCTCGACGTCGACGTCGTCGTCGTCGCGGCGGGCATCCAGCCGCGTGACGAGCTCGCCCGGGACGCCGGCCTGGCGGTGGGGC
>NZ_CAMPHH010000163.1 GCF_946885855.1 uncultured Actinotalea sp.
TCCGCTGAGCCGGGCGCCGCGGCGCGCCTGGTCCGCTGAGCCCTGAGGCCGCGCTGCCGCGGACCTCAGTGCCGCGGACCCTCGGGGTCCTCGTGCCGCGCGCCCCCGGCGCCGTCGGCCCGTTGCTGGAACTCCGAGTGCGGGCGCGCCTCCCGCTCCGCCGCCTCCATGTCCCGGGACAGCTCGTCGACGACGAGGAGGTCGTGCCGCACCTTCCCGGTACGGAAGCCGGCCCGCGACACCATGTGCGCGGCCACCGGCGAGGTGAGCATCTGGAAGGCCGCCACCAGCACGAGCACCCACAGCACCTGGAGCGTGCGCAGGCGCAGCGACAGGCCGATGAGCATGAGCAGGAGCCCGAGGACCTGCGGCTTGGCGGCGACGTGGGTCCGCGCCAGGAGGTCCGGGAACCGGACGAGCCCGACCGCGGCCGCGAAGGTCAGCATCGAGCCGCCCAGCAGGCACAACGACGCGACGACATCGAGCACGGTCCCGACCGTCTCCGTGGTCATGCCTTCACCTCCCCGGTCGGGGACCCGCCGTGGTCCTCCTCGTCGACGCGGCGCAGCTCCTCCTCGGACCTGCGGGCGCGCTCGGACTCCAGCTCGGCGAGCTCCTCGCGCGTGAGCACCCGGCCCTCGCCCTCGGGCTCCACCGAGGCGAAGCGGGCGATCGTCACCGAGCCCACGAAGCCCACGAGCGCCAGCGCGACGAGCATCGGCAGACCGTCGGTGCGCCGCGCCCACGCGGCCTCGAGCGCGACCGCCCCCACCAGGGCGCTCGTGAGGATGTCGAGCGCGACGGAGCGGTCCAGCATGCTGGGCCCGCGCTCCGCGCGGACGAGGGCGAGGATGCCGGCGGCCGCCAGGAGGACGACGCAGACCGCGACGACGGGCAGGATCACGAGACCACCTCCGTCGGGTCGGCGCGGCGTTCGGAGCCCGCCGCCGACCGGCCCCGTGGACGCCGGGTCAGGCCGGCGTGCTCGAGCTCGACGTCGGACGCCAGCGCGCGCAGGATGCGGGCCTCGGTCTCCAGGACGTGCCGCCGCGCCCCCTCGACACCGCCGCTCGTGTCCACGTCGAGCACGTGGACGTACAGGGTGCCCGACGAGCGGTGCGCCTCGACGATGACCGAGCCCGGCACGAGGGAGGTGTAGACGGCGGTCAGCGTCAGGTAGAGGTCGGAGTGGCTGCGCAGCGGCACGGCGAGGACCGCGCTGCGCGGTGCCCGCCGCGGGTCGAGCGCGCGCGTCGCCACCTGGTAGCTCGCGACGACGAGCTCGAAGGCGAACCGCAGGCCGAGGGAGGCCAGCTGGACGGGGTGGACGCGGCCGTGGAAGTCGATCGCGGGCATCGGCAGCGTGGCGACCACGGCGATCCCGACGACCAGCCCGACGACGAGCGTGCCGACCGCGAAGTTGCCCCACAGCAGCGCCCACACGAGCGTGAGCCACAGCGCGGTCCAGATCCGGATGCGCAGTGCGCGACGACGGGGGTGCAGGCTCACGGCGTGCTCCCCTCGCCGCCGTCAGGCCCGACGTCCTCGAGGTCCGCGCCGTCCTCGACGGACCCGGTGCCGCCCTCCCGCCGCGCGTCCTCGGTCACCTCGGCCGACCGGCCCTCGCCCCGTCCCCCCGGCAGCACCGCGGCGACGTACTGGTCACGGTCCCGCAGGGTCGCGGCGGCGCGCTCGGTGTAGTCGTACAGCGGTCCGGCGATGACCGTGAGGGTGACACCGCCGACGACCAGCGCCGCGGCGGACCCCACCATGCCGCGCGGCAGCGTGACGTCGCGGACCTCGTCCGGGGCGGGCTGCCAGAACGCCTTGTTCCACGCCTTGACGATCGCGTAGAGCGTCAGCAGGGACGTGACGATGCCGCCCGCCACGAGCGCCCAGGCGAGCGGGGTGCCGACCTCGACGCCGGCCTGGACCAGGCCCGCCTTGCCGAGGAAGCCCGACAGCGGCGGGATGCCCGCGAGGTTCATCGCCGGGAGGAAGAACATGACCGCGAGCAGCGGGGCGAGCTTGGCCAGGCCCCCGAGGGTGTCCAGGGACGTGGACCCGCCGCGGCGCTCCATGAGGCCGACGACGAGGAAGAGGGTCGTCTGCACGGTGATGTGGTGCGCGACGTAGAAGATGGCCGCGGACAGCCCGGCCTCCGTGGACAGCGCGATCCCGAAGACCATGTAGCCGATGTGGCTGACGAGGGTGAAGGAGATCATCCGCTTGACGTCGTTCTGCGCGACGGCGCCGAGGATGCCGATGACCATCGTGGCCAGGGCCGCCCAGAGGAGCACGTCGTCGGCCCGGCCCTCCGGGAACAGCAGCGTCTGCGTGCGGATGATCGCGTAGACACCGACCTTGGTGAGCAGGCCCGCGAACACGGCCGTGACCGGCGCGGGCGCCGTCGGGTAGGAGTCCGGCAGCCACGCGAAGAGCGGGAAGATCGCCGCCTTGATCCCGAAGGCGAGGAGCAGGAGCAGCTGCAGCGCGAACGCGACGCCCGGATCGATCTCCGAGAGCCGGTAGGCCAGCTGCGCCATGTTCACCGTGCCCGTGGCCGCGTAGACGAGCGAGACCGCGAGCAGGAAGATCACCGACGACAGCAGGGACACGACCACGTAGATCGTCCCGGCGCGGATGCGCTCGCCCGTGCCGCCCAGGGTGATGAGCACGTAGGAGGCGACGAGGAGCATCTCGAAGCCGACGAAGAGGTTGAACAGGTCGCCGGTGAGGAACGCGTTGGCGACGCCGGCGGTGAGGACCAGGTAGGTCGGGTGGAAGATCGCCACCGGCGTCTCGGCGTTGTTGTCCGCCAGCCCCTGGGACAGCGAGTAGAGCAGGACGCAGAGGGTCACCGCCGAGGAGACGGTGAGCATGAGCGTCGAGAGCCGGTCTGCGACGAGGTCGATGCCGACCGGGGCCGCCCAGCTGCCGACGTCGAGGACGAGGGGGCCGTCGTCGGCGGCCACGAGCAGGGCGACCGAGGTGAGGAGCACCAGGCTGAGCGCGACGACGCTGATGACGCCTTGCGCGCGGGCGTTGCGCCACAGCACGAGCGCCAGGCCGGCTGCGGCGAGGGGGAGGACGACGGGCAGCGGCACGGCCCACGTCAGGTCCGTCAGGCTCAGGCCGTTCACCGGGCGTCACCACCCTCGGGCGTCGGCACGGGCCGCGACCCGGGCGCCGACGACGGCTCCCCACCGGTCTCGTCGTGCACCTCGGCGGCCTCCTGCTCCAGGGTGCTCGTCCCGTCGTCGTCGCTGCGGTAGGCCGCCTGGTCGCGCGCTGCCCGTTCGGCCACGCGCCGGTCCTCGACGTCGTCCTGGACCTCGTCGTGCTGGTTGAGCTGCCAGGAGCGGTAGGCCATGGCCAGCAGGAACGCCGTCATGCCGAGGGTGATGACGATCGCCGTGAGGATGAGCGCCTGCGGCAGGGGATCGCTCATCGAGTCCTCGTCGGTGTAGTCGACGATGGGCGCCCCGCCGGCCCGCCCCCCGGAGATGAGCAGCACGACGTTGACCGCGTTGCTCAGGAAGATCACGCCCAGCAGCACGCGCGTGAGCGAGCGCTCGAGCATCAGGTACACGCCGACGGCGGTCAGCGCGGCCGCGACGACGACGAGGGCAAGGCTCGGCGAGGTGTCGATCACCGGTCGCCTCCTTCCGGGCCGCTGCGGCCGGTCAGGCTGCCGTCGAGCGGCTCGGACAGCGGGGTGCCGCGGCTCGCCCGCGCGAGCGCACCGGGGGCCTCGCCACCCTCGGCACCGGCGCTCCCGGGACCGGCGCCCCGGGGCGGGCCGTCGTCGACGTCCGTGGCGCGCGGGTCCGCCGTCTCCGGGTCGGCGGAGTCCGGCGCGCCCTCCTCGGTGTGGCGGTCGATCTCTGCGCCCAGGCTGCGCAGGACGTCCAGCACGACGCCGAGGACGAGGAGGAAGACGCCGATGTCGAAGAAGACGGACGTGACCAGCTTGATCGGTCCCAGGACCGGCAGGCTGAACTCGATGATGACGCTCTGCAGCAGCGAGCCGCCCGCCAGCACGGCGAGCAGGCCCACGCCGGCCGAGAGGAAGAGGCCGAGGCCGAGCAGGAGGCCGGGGTGCACCGGCGCGGCGTCACCGAGCTCGTACCGGCCCCCCGCGAGGTAGCGCACCACGAGCGCGATGCCGACGACGAGGCCGCCGGCGAACCCGCCGCCGGGGGAGTTGTGGCCGGCGAAGAGCAGGTACAGCCCGACCACGATCATCGAGTGGAACAGCAGCCGGGTGATGATCTCGAAGACGACCGACCGGCGCTGCGGGGCCAGCGTGCTGCCGGCGCCGAGCCACTCGCGGTTGCGCCCCGGGGCCGTCGCGCCGGTGGACTGCTTGGCGCGCGCCTGGGCGGCGAGGCGGCGGACGATCGCCGGCTGCGGCGCCGACGCCCACACGTAGCCGGTGCCCCGGGCGGAGCTGGAGCGGAAGATCGAGCCGCTGCGGGTCCGCAGGAAGATCAGCGAGGCAACGCCCGTCGCGGCGACGAGGAGCACCGCGATCTCGCCCGTGGTGTCCCACGCGCGGATGTCGACGAGCGTGACGTTGACGATGTTCCGTCCGCCGCCGAAGACGTACGCCTCCTCCGGGAAGTCCACCGAGACGGGGACGTGGACCCGGGCCGTGGGGACGATGAGGGCGAGGGCCCCGACGACCAGGCCGGCCGCGAGACCGATCGCCATCCGCACCCAGCGGCTCGCGGCCAGGGGGCGGACGGAGAAGTACGCCGGCAGCCGCCGCAGCACGAGGACGAAGACGACGAGCGTCACGGTCTCGACGAGCACCTGCGTCAGGGCGAGGTCCGGGGCGCCGTGCAGCATGAACAGGGCCGCGACGCCGTAGCCGCTGACGCCCGCGAGCACGACGGCCTTGAGCCGGCGTCGCGCGTTCGCGGCCAGGACCGCCCCGGCGACGACCAGGCCGCCGACGACGATCTGCGCCGGCCGGTCGTACGGCCGGACCTCGTCCGCCCCGGGCAGGCCGGTCTGCACGAGGGCGACCGTCTGCACGACCACCAGCACCGTGAGGATCACGCCCAGGTAGACGGGCAGGGAGCCGCGCTGGGTCAGGGCCGTGACGTCCGCGGCCAGGTCGTCGAGGCGGCGCATGAGCCGGCGGTACGCGCGGTCCGCGTCGACCCGGACGGCGACGCGGGCCTGGGCCCGCTCGACCCGCGTCCGGGCGACGAACAGCAGCGCACCCGTCGCGAGGATCCCGACCGTGATCCAGAAGGCGGGCTTGAACCCCGCCCACAGGACGAGGTGCCCGGGCTCGCCGTCGTACAGCGCGGCGTGCGGCGCCAGCAGCCGCTCGCCGAGACCGGGCAGGAGGCCCGTGACCAGACCGAGGACGGCGAGCACGGCGGCGGGCGCGACGAGGACCAGGGAGGGCGCGGACACCGTCGGCGGCTCGACCGGCGCGCCGTCGTCGTCGGTCGCGGGGAGCTGCTTGTCCGCGAACGCGCCCCACCAGAACCGCAGGCCGTAGGCGACGGTCAGCGCGGAGCCGACCACCATGCCGACGACGACGAGCACCCCGGCCGGCGTGGTCGCCTCGTGCAGCAGTGCCTCCAGGCCCGCCTCCTTGGCGACGAAGCCCGCGAACGGGAACATGCCGATCATCGACAGCGTCGCAAGGGCGCCCGCGGCGGCGGTCCACGGCAGCGCCCGCCCGACCCCGGTGAGCCGGCGCAGGTCCCGGGTCCCGGTCGCGGCGTCGACGATGCCCACCACGAGGAACAGCGACGCCTTGAACATCGCGTGCGCGCCCAGCATGGCCAGGCCCGCGAGCGCGGTCGCCTTGCCCGGCAGGCCGACGAGCAGCACGAGGAGGCCGAGCTGGCTCACCGTGCCGAAGGCGAGCACGAGCTTGAGGTCCTGCTGCCGCAGCGCCCGGTAGCCGCCGTGCACGAGGGTCCACGTGCCGGCGGCCGCCACGAGCACCTGCCACACCGGCACGTCGGCGAACCCGGGCGCGAACCGTGCCACGAGGTAGACGCCCGCCTTCACCATGGCGGCGGCGTGCAGGTAGGCGCTGACCGGGGTGGGCGCGGCCATCGCCGCGGGGAGCCAGAAGTGCAGCGGGACCAGGGCCGACTTGCTCAGGGCACCCAGGAGCAGGAGGACGACGGCGACCGCGGCGTAGGTCCCCGTGGGCGGTGCGGCGAGGACGTCGGAGACCCGGTAGGAGCCGACCGCCTCGCCGAGCATGATGAGCCCGACGAGCATCGCCAGGCCGCCGAACGTCGTCAGGACGATGGCCTGCATGGCGGCACGGCGCGAGGCCTTGCGGTCGGAGTAGTGGCCGATGAGCAGGTAGGAGAAGACGGTCGTCAGCTCCCAGAACACGTACAGGAGCAGCAGGTCGTCCGTCGTGACCAGGCCGAGCATGGCGCCGGCGAAGGCGACGAGGACGCCGCCGAAGCGGCCGAGGCCGCTCGCCGTCGGGGAGAAGTACGCGGCGCAGTAGACCAGGACGAGCGCGCCGACGCCGCCGACGAGCAGCGTCATCAGCCAGCCGAGGGTGTCGAGCCGGAAGGCGAGCTCGATGCTCAGGGCGGGGACCCACGCGACGACCTCGGTCGGGCCCTGGCCGTCGAGCACGGCCTGCGTGTGGCTGAGCGCCCACGCGGCGGCGGAGGCCGGCGCGAGCGCGAGGACGAAGAACGCGCGCCGCCCGAGCCAGGACACCAGCAGCGGCGCGGCGAGCGCCACGATCAGGTGCACGGCGAGCAGCAGGAGCAACGCGGCCTCCGTCCTGGTCGGTCGGCGGTGGTCAGTGGTCGCCGGTGCCGGGACGAGGGGGGAGGACCGTCGAGGCACCGGGGTGCCATGACGGGGGACTCCACGCGTCCGGCGGGCGTCCGCCGAGGGCGACGCGCGCCGTCACGAGCGCGGACAGTTTATCCATCCACCACCGCGCCTCGCCCGCGTGCACCGGACCTGATCTCAGCAAGCGGCGGCCGCGCATCCCTGTTCCCCCGCTCGGCCGCTTGTGGCGGGCGTCACACAGCGGCATCGTCGTCCCGAAGGATCCCAGGCACGTCCGTCCGGCAGGGAGACGGGGGAGCGGTGGCACGACAGCTGCAACATGCCGTGATCGACTCGTTGCCGGCCCAGCTGGCCGTGCTCGACGCCGACGGCACGATCGTGTCCGTCAACGACGCCTGGCGGCGGTTCGCCGCGGGCGCGCAGTGCGACGCGTGCTCGGAGGGCGTGAACTTCCTCGACGTCTGCGCCCGCAGCGCGGGGTCCGGGGACCCGCGGTCGGCCGCCGACGCCGCGCTCGCCGCCGCCGGGGTGCGTCAGGTGCTGGACGGGGTGGTCGCCGAGTTCTCCATGGACGTGCGCTGCGACACCCCGACCGGCCGCCTGTGGTTCACCGAGCAGGCGGTGCGGTTCTGCGGGGACGGCGGTGCGGGCGTCGTCCTGTCCTTCACCGACGTCACGACCCGGCGCGAGACCGAGGACGCCGCCCGGCACATGGCGACGCACGACCTGCTCACGGGTCTGCCGAACCGGACCGTCGTCTCGGACCGGCTCACACAGGCGCTGGCGGTCGCCCGGCGG
>NZ_CAMPHH010000164.1 GCF_946885855.1 uncultured Actinotalea sp.
CGGCATCCCGCCCCGCCCGGCGCCTCCCGCTGTCCCGACCCCGCCGCACCGGTCGGCGGTCGTCCCGTCCTCCTCGCACCGGGCGTCCGTGGTCCCCTCCTCCTCGCACCGATCACCCGGCGCACCGACCTCGCTCACCTCGTCACCGGCTCGGTCGCCCGCGGGATGGTGGTCCCAGTCGGGCGAGACGTCGTCGGGCGAGGGCACGCCGGCCTGCCGGTCGGGCGCCTGCAGGTACAGGTGTCCCGTCGGTGTGAGCACGACGAAGGACCCCGGCTGCGGCTGGCGCAGCCGGAAGCCGCCGTGGGTCTTGAGCTGGTGGTGCTGCGCGCACAACGGGCCGAGGTTGTCGACCGCGGTCGGTCCGTGCGGGAAGGGCACCGTGTGGTCGATCTGGCAGGACGCCGCCGGGACGGAGCAGGTGGGGAACACGCAGGTGCGGTTCCGCGTCCTCACGTGGTCGACGATGCCCGCGGGGGGACGGTAGCGCCGACGATCCACGTCCAGCAGGGCGCCGGAGGGTTCGTCGACCAGAAGGCGGCGCCAGGTGCCCTCGGTGGCCAGCATCCTGGCGACATCCGCTCCGATCGGTCCGTACCCGGCGAGCTCACCCGGGCGGTCGTCCAGGCCGAGCAGCGTGCCGAGCCCGACGGTCACCGAGATGAGCGTCCCGCGCCCGGCGTTCTGGGCCAGGCGCATCGCGACGTCGCCCCCCGCGGTGAACGGCGTGGTGGCGCCGTCGCACTGGTCGGCGCGCGGAGCGGTGAACGGCGTGGTCGCGTCGTCGCTCCGGTCGCCGGCCGGGTCCGCCGGCTCCGGTCCGGTCCCGACGGTCCGCGGGGCACCCGGCTGCGTGCCGATCCATCCGGCGTCCCACGCGCCCCGGGCCAACGCGTCGAGGGCGTCGGCCCGCAGCTGGTCGGTGGAGCGACCGTCCCCGCCCCGACGCGCGGAGACCGCCGCGGCGTGCAGGCACGCATCCAGTCGCACCGCGGCCTCTGCGGGGAGCACGGCGGTCATCGCCGCCATGCCGTCCGGGAGGATGCGGGGGCGGCTGACGTGCCGGCGGGTGCGGGCACGGGCGTGACGTTCCGCGGCGTCGCGATGGTCGACCCGCTGGAGCTCGCGCTGCACGGCGCGCACGAGCTGGGGTCGCGTGAGGGCGTGCGCCACCGGGAGGACCGCGGCCTCCACCTCCACACTCACGGCCAACGGCATGTCGCCGAGCAGCTCCACGAGGGTCCGGGCCTTGTCCCAGTCGACGTGCCCCACCTCGAGTGCCTCGCCGGTCTGGCGCATCGGCCCCTCGAGCGTCCGCCCGACCTCGAGGATCGTGCGCGCAGCGTGCCGGGTGATGCCGAGGCGCAACGAGAGGTCGGTCGGGGCCGTGCACTGCTCGCCGACCGCTCCGGCGGACGTCGGCCACTGCGGCCGCGTCTCGGGACGCCGCGACAGCTCCACCGCGGCACGCGCTGCGGCGGCCCGGGACCACGCCGCCACCCGCTCGAACGCCGCGACGAGCTCGACCAGCGACGGCGCGTCCAGGCGCTCCAGGGACGTCCAGTCCACATCGGTGCCGGCGAAGCGGCCGGCCTCGTCGCGACTGCCGTCCGGGCCTTGGCTCCTGCCCGGCTCCCCGGCGGCGGAGGCGCGGGCCTCGAGCACCTCACCGGTGTCCGCGGCGGCGCCGGGCCGTCCCTGGAGGAACGCGGCGATCATCGCCATGAGCCGCGGCCCACCGACACACCCCGCCAGCTGCCTCGCGACCTCTGCCCTCTCCTGGCCCTCACCGCGGGACGCGGCGGCGTCGAGCCGGACCGGGCCGGAGAACGCCCACTCGGGCACGCCCCCGGTCCATCCGGGCCGTCCACCACCGTCTTCGAACATGTGTTCGACTCTAGGGGAGGGGTCTGACACGACGGGGTCAGCCGGCTCAGCACGCCAGCACCTCAGCACCGCAGCACGGACCCCCGTCCCCCGCCGTCCGCACGGTCCGTCACGTGACCGAGCGCGGCACCCCGTTCTCCCCCACCTCGACGAGCTCGACGGGTCGCGCAGGGACCAGGAACCGTCGCACCAGGAGACCGACAGCCGCGCGTCCCATCTCCCGGCTCGCGGCGACGCCCCCACCCGCACGCCGCACCACGGCGTCGCACCGGTCCGGCGCGAACCGCCGGCCCACCTCGACCACCGGGACCGCGTACCGAGCCAGGTAGGCGACCGGTTCGGGCGAGACCGGCGCGACGACGACGCCCGCCACGCCGAACGCCACGAAGTCCCGCAGCCCCTCCAGAGCGTCGAGCGGTCGCCCCCCGAGGTCCGCGACCATCGTCGCGAGCCCCTCCTCGCGCGCTGCCGCACACACCCCGGCGACGACGGCGGCGTCGTCGGGGTCCTGCAGGTCCAGGCACAGCACCCCGACGCACCGGCTGACCCGGTCCTTGAGGTAGCGGGCGGTCATGTGGGGTACGTAGCCGAGGTCCGCCGCCGCCGCCAGGACCCGCCGTCGCGCGTCCTGGCTCACGTAGCCGCTCCCGCTCAGCGCGCGCGACGCCGCGGAGCGGGACACCTCCGCGCGGGCCGCCACGTCCTTGACCGTCGGGCGCTGGGGAGCCGGAAGACGGGCTGCCCCCAACAGGACGGACGCGGGGGGGCGCGCCGGCAGCCCCCCCGCTCCGGTGCCCACGTCCATCGCGGCGCCCGTCAGCCCCTGCTGCCCGTCACCGCGGTCCGGTCGACGACGCTCCCCCGCCGAAGCGCCGCGCTCCCCGTCGTCGCGCTCACGTCCGTCCCTTCGCGTCGCGGGGGGGCATCCCGGCCCCTGCACCCTGACCGCCGTGCGACGACCAGCCCCCCGACGACGTCGCGCCGGGCCGGGCGGCAGGACGGGGCCGCTGGCCACGCCGCGATCCGCGCCGTGGGAGCACGGAACCACACGTCCACGTGAGCGGCATCCGCAGCGGCGGCAGGCCGGTCGCTCGGCCGGTGGGCGCGCCGCTGGGCGGCGCGGCGCGACCGGTCCCGTCCGGCCGGAGGCCGTCCAGGCCGGGCATCACGCCCGCTACCAGCGCTCCAGCGTCTGCGGGCCCAGCGTCCCGCCGGCCAGGGCCGGCTCCAGCGCGACGAGCTCGGCGACCGCACGCTGGGCCGGTCGCACCGCGCCGGCCACGGCGGGGCTCAGCGGCGCGCCGGGCGTGAACACGCTGCCCTCGACGCCGACGAGGACCAGGCGCGACGGCAGGCGGTGCAGGGCGCGGCCGATCTGGACGGCCGCGGCGAGCCCGAACGCGTAGCGGCCGACCCCGCCCCGCATCCAGGCGTCGTCCACGAGCGCCCCCGCGAGACCGTCGCCGGCGTCCGGCTCGGCACGGGCCGTCAGGTCCAGGACGGTGAGCGACCCGGGCGGCCCGCCGGCCGTGATCGCGTCGACGACCACGACGAGGTCGAGGGCGCCCCACATCGGGACGAGCTCCGCGGGGTCCTCCACGGCCGCGACGTGGACGTCGGGCAGCCGCAGCTCCCGTACCGCGCGCGCCACCGCGGGCCCCACCCCGTCGTCGCCGCAGGCCTCGCACCCGAGCCCGATGACGAGCCGGCTCACGTCCGTGGTCCCATGCTGCACTCCCCCGACCTGTCGACGCCCGCGGGCCCCTCGCGCCCGCGCGGCGCACCGCGTCGTCGCGGCGCCCGTGGTACCCCGCCACGGTCCTTCACCCGCGGACGAGCCGCCAGGGACCTAGGACCGTGGCGGTCCACGGCGAGGTCAGTGTGGGACACGGCCGGCCGGCCCGCGCGCCGGGGCGACACGGTCACCCGAACGGCCGAACCGCCCGGTGGTCGACCGGTCAGCGCCTCCGCGAGCCCGCCCGGTCAGGCGCCGCCGGCGAGCAGGCGCTCGAACGGCGTCGGGTCGGCGAACGGGTCCCGCCCCGCCTGCGGGGTGCGCGCGGCGACGAGCGGCGCGAGCTCCCGTGCCGCCCGGTCGACGCGGACGGTGATCGCCGGGGCGCCGTCGTCGGCCCGGCCGGACCCCGCCGCGGCGCTCGGCCGGGCCGACGCG
Source organism: uncultured Actinotalea sp. (assembly GCF_946885855.1). The sequence goes on from NZ_CAMPHH010000164.1 coordinate 4,061, forward strand.
CCCGTCGAGCCGAAGTCCTCCGTCGCCCCGAAGACGCCGGTGGGGACGACGACAGCGCGGTGGTAGACGAACAGCGGACGCAGCGCGTGGTCGAGCGCGAGGGAGTGCCGCGCCGTCCCCGCCGTGGCGCCGAGCAGCGTCGGCATGCCACGCAGCGCGCCCGCCTCGAGGACGTCGAAGAACGTCTTGAACAGCCCGCTGTAGGAGCCGCTGAAGATCGGACTGACGGCGATGAGCCCGTCCGCGCCGACGACGGCGTCCAGCACCTCCTGCAGGCGCGGCACCGCGAAGCCGGTGAGCAGCATGTTCGTCAGGTCGTGCGCGTGCTCGCGCAGCTCGACCGTCTCCACGCGGGTCCGGACGCCCTGCTCCCCCAGCGCCCGCACGGTCGCCTCGGCCAGGCGGTCCGCGAGCAGTCGCGTCGTCGAGGGCTGGCGCAGCCCCGCGGCGACGACGGCGATCGTGCGGGTCGCGCCGCCCGTCACGTCCGCGCCCGCCCGGGCGACGTCGTCGGCGCTCACGCGACGGCCTCCGCCCGGCGACCGGTCACGCCGTCGACGGCGTACACGGTGACGTCCTGGGGCCCACCGCTCTCGGTGACGAGCGAGGCGTGCGTCGGCGCGTCCGGGACGTGCGGCGGCCGGCCGACGGCCATCTCGCGGCGCAGCACCGGCACGACCTCGGTGCCGAGGATCTCGATCTGCTCCAGCACCGTCTCCAGCGGCAGCCCTGCGTGGTCGATGAGGAACAGCTGGCGCTGGTAGTCGCCCACCTCGTCGCGCATCGCCGCGTACCGGTCGATCACCTGCTGCGGGCTGCCGACCGTCAGCGGGGTCATCTCCGTGAACTCCTCGAGCGACGGGCCGTGCCCGTACACCGGCGCGACGTCGAAGTAGGGCCGGAACTCGCGCACCGCGTCCTGGCTGTTCTTCCGCATGAACACCTGGCCGCCCAGCCCGACGATCGCCTGGTCCGCGCGCCCGTGCCCGTAGTGCTCGAAGCGCTGGCGGTAGAGCCGGACCATCTGCCGCGTGTGGTGGATGGGCCAGAAGATGTTGTTGTGGAAGAAGCCGTCGCCGTAGTAGGCCGCCTGCTCGGCGATCTCCGGGCTGCGGATCGAGCCGTGCCAGACGAACGGCGGGACACCGTCCAGCGGGCGCGGGGTGGAGGTGAAGGACTGCAGCGGCGTGCGGAACCGGCCCTCCCAGCTGACGACGTCCTCGCGCCACAGGCGGTGCAGCAGCGCGTAGTTCTCGATCGCCAGCGGGATGCCGTTGCGGATGTCCTGCCCGAACCAGGGGTAGACCGGGCCGGTGTTGCCGCGCCCCAGGGTGAGGTCGACCCGGCCGCCGGACAGGTGCTGGAGCATCGCGTAGTCCTCGGCGATCCGCACCGGGTCGGTCGTCGTGATGAGCGTGGTCGCCGTCGACAGGACGATCCGCTCGGTCTGCGCGGCGATAGAGGCGAGCAGCGTCGTCGGCGCGGAGGTCACGAACGGCGGGTTGTGGTGCTGGCCGGACGCGAAGACGTCCAGGCCGACCTCCTCTGCCTTCTTCGCGATGGCGACCATCGCCCGGATGCGCTCGTGCTCGGTCGGGATCCGGCCGGTGGTGGGGTCGCGCGTGATGTCGCCGACCGAGAAGACTCCGAACTGCATGAGGGGCTCCCGTCGCTCTGGTTCGTACAACATTCAACCATCTGACGGCGACAAGCCACCAGCGGGCACGGATATTCCGCCGACGGCGCCGCGGGTCGCCCGGTGGTCTTACCGCGGGTCGCGCTCGCCCCGGGTGCCTGCCGCACCGGCGAGCGCGTCACTCCGGCCCGGCGTACCCGCGCTCGAGCAGGCCACGGACGTACGCCGCCTGCCCCGCGTGCTGCAGGTCGTCGGCGAGCACGCTGACCAGCCGCACACCGAGCGTCACCGGCGGGTCCCAGCGCTCGTCGACGACGCGGTCGAGGTCGCCGGGCGCCAGTCCGCGCAGGTGACGCACCGTGACCTCGTGCACCGCCCGGGCATACCCCAGCAGGAGCTCGGACGACGCCACGACGGCCGCGACCTCCTGCGGCCCGTGCCCGTAGCCCGTGTCCCCCACGGGCAACGCCAGCCCGAACCGCTCCGCCCACCCCTCGGCCGTCCAGACCTGCTCCCCGCCGAAGGCGTCGGCCACGTGGTCGTCCTGCACCCGCGCGAGGTGCCACACGAGCCACGCGACGGAGTTGCCGCCCTCGCCGGGGCGGCCCGTCAGCAGCGCGTCGTCGGCCCCGTCCAGGACACCGCGCACCACCTCCTGCACCCGGCCGAACCCGTCGACCAGGACGTCCGAGACCTGCACCGCACGCTCCCTCCGTCATCGCGTCGGGTCCGGCGGACCACCCCGGGCACCGGTGCGCGGCCGGGACGGCGGACCCGTCCCTCCACCGTACGTCGGCGACGTCACCCGGGCCCTTGGTCCCAGGCGGTCGTCGGTTGCCGCCGCCCCGACCACGGAGATCACCCGGAAGGCGGTACCGCCGATCGGGCCGACCTCCTCACGTGATCTCCCTTCGTCCCGATGGATCGCCGGGCACACGAGGTGCCCCAGGACGGGGAAGGCCCAGACATGGCCGACAAGACGGCGCGCCGGACGGCGGCGTTCGCGTGGTTCGCGGACCGCGGTGTGAACATCAAGATCCTGACTGCGGTGCTCGTCGCCGCGCTCGTGGGCGGGGTCGTCGGGATCCTGGGGATCTCCGCGCTGTCGCGGACGAACGACGCCGCGCACGGCCTGTACGAGGACAACCTGCTCGGTGTCGACCGTGCCGCGAAGATGCGCCGTGCCGTCGTGGAGATGCGCCTGGGCGTCACCAACCACGCGCTGTCGGCCGATGCCGGGGAGTTCCAGCGCTACCGCGAGGCGGCGCTGGCGGCCGAGGAGGAGGCGCGGACGGCCCTGGCCGAGTTCCGGAGCCTGGACGTCACCTCCGCGCAGGCGACAGCGCTGGACGCCTTCGAGGAGAACCTCGACGGCTACGTCCAGCTGCGGGACGGCGAGATGTTCCCCGCGGGCGAGGCCGACGACTTCGACGCGTGGCGGGCCGCCCGGGACGAGGGTGCGGACACCATCGCGGCGATGATGGACGCGCTGGTGACCGTCCTGGAGGAGGAGCGCGCCGGGGCCGAGGCGGCGGCCCAGGGCGCGGAGCAGACCTACACCTCGAGCCGGACCCAGGTCATCGTGGTCCTCGTCGTGGGCCTGGCGCTGGCGGTGGCCGTCGGCGTGGTCGTCGCCCGGACGATCGTCACCGGCCTGACCCGGGTGCAGCAGGTCGCGAACGCGCTGGAGCAGGGTGACCTGACCCGCAGCGCCGGGGTCGTCAGCAAGGACGAGGTCGGCCGGATGGGCGCCGCCCTGGACAACGCGGTGCACCGCCTGCGCGAGATGGTCGGGACGATCGACGAGTCCTCCGGCTCCCTGGCGGCGGCTGCGGAGGAGATGTCGGCGACGACGACGCAGATCGCCTCGACGG
>NZ_CAMPHH010000165.1 GCF_946885855.1 uncultured Actinotalea sp.
CCACACCCGAAGTCGTCCTCGTCGGCTCGGGGGATGCCGGCTGAGGGCCCCGCGCTGCCGGGCCGCGCGACCGCCGGGGGGCACCCGCGCGGTCCGGCAGCGCACGACCGACGTCCCGCTCCGGCGCCCCGGGGCACGGAGCCGACCAGGACGGAGCGACCCGCAGCACCGTCGACCCGGAGGCAGGAGGACCGACCCACGACCCGGGTGACCGGGTGGGCGCGACCCCGCCCGCCCGAGCACCCGCACCGATCGCCCGGCTCTCTCTCCTCGCGATCGGGCGGACGCCCGCCGGCCCTGCCCCGGCGGGCGTTCGCCGTGCCCGGGCCTACCTACCCGAGCGCAGCGTCGGTCTCCAGGCGGTAGCCGTAGAGGTCCCGCTGCGTCTCGTTGACCCACAGCTCCGTGCCCGACGGCGTCCGCACCCGCAGCGCCCGGCCGTAGGCCTCGTCGACGAGGACCACCTCGTGCCCCGCCGCGAGGGCACGCGCGTGAACCGGACGGAGGTCGCCCACCTCGAGGGCGATCTCGCACACCGGCTCGCCGTTGACGGAGGCCCGCTCGCCGTCGTGGAACGCGAGCACCCCGCCGCCGACCAGGTCGGCCCAGGTGCCGGCCTCGCTCGTGATGCGCCGACGCCAGCCGACCCGCGCGGCCGACGCCGCGCACGCCGTCGTCGCATCGGTGTAGTGCAGCCCCACGACGCTCAGCGCGTCGGGGCTCACGGACGCGGCGCCGGCGTCGAGTGCGGCGGGGTCGACCTGCACGCGCCCGACCGCGGGCAGGTCGAGCGCGAGGGCGGGCCCGTCCGCCGTCATCAGCTCACGCACCGGGACGCCCGCGCCGACGACGGCGTCACGGTAGGCGGTCAGGTCCGGCACCTCCCAGCGCAGGAGCGCCCGGCCCGTGACCAGGTCCGAGGGGTGGGCGTGGTGCAGCGCGAGGCGGCCCGACCCGGCGGCGAGCACGGTCCAGCCGTCGGCGTCGACGCCGGTCGGCTCGAGGCCCAGGTCGAGGTAGAAGGCGCGCCACCGCGGGACGTCGGTGACGAAGTGGATGGGCCGGAGCGTGGGCACGGGATGGTGCGTCATCGATCGGACTCCTCGGTCTCCAGGTAGGCGGTCAGCACCCGCTCGACGAACGCGGACAGCGACAGCCCCTCGTCGATGCACCGGTGCTTGACCGCCCGGATGAGGTCGGGCGGGAGATACACGTTGAACTGCGCCTTGTCGGCCATGTGACGACCGTAATCGCTTGCTAGCAAACCGGCAAGACTCCTTCGCTGACCACAGCGCAGCGACACCTGCGCGGCACTAGATCTGGCCTCATGCACACAACACGCCGCTAGATGTTGTGGTCGCGGCCCGCCCGACCGCTAGGGTCGACCTACCGACGGTTCGCCGGGGAAGCCACCCCGACGAGGCAAGAGGGAACCCGGTGCGACTCCGGGACTGCCCCGCAGCGGTGAGTGGGAACGACAGCCGTCAGAAGCACTGGGTGCACACCTGGGAAGCGACGGCCGGTAGGTGCGAGCGGGTCGACAGGCCGGCGAGCGAGCCCGCGAGTCCGAAGACCTGCCATCGGTCCGCGCACCGCCGGTGCGCGGTGGTCGTGGAGCCTCGCGGGAGGGCTGCCCGGCGGTCGGCGCTGCGCCGGCGCACCCGTGCGCCGCCGTCGTCCCCGTCGCACGCCCACGGGCTCCGGACCTCGGAACCGTCCTGGGAGCACGCGCATGACCCTCACCGACCTCGCACCACCCCACGCCGCGCCGTCGTCGGCCGCCACTGCCGCCGGGGCCGCCGAGCCATCGGCCGACCGGCCGGCCGCCACGGGGCGCATCCACGTCACCAAGCGCGACGGCACGCGCGAGCCGTACGACGCCGACCGGATCAACCGCGCGATCGAGCGCGCCACCGTCGGGCTGCCGGACCCGATCAGCATCGTCACGCAGGTCGCGAGCGAGCTGGCCATCACGCTGTTCGACGGGATCACGACCGAGCAGCTGGACGAGGCGGCGATCGCCGTCGCGGTGCAGAACGTCAAGGACGACCCGGACTTCGACGTCGTCGCGGCCCGGCTGCTGCGCAAGGTCGTCCACAAGCGCGTGCTCGGGGGGTACGAGACCGAGCACGAGCTGGCCCTCCTGCACCAGGCGCGGTTCCCCGGCTACGTCCGCGAGGGTGTCGAGCTCGGGCTGCTCGACCCGCGGCTCGCGACGGACTTCGACCTCGACGCCCTCGCCGCGGCGCTGGACCACCGGCACGACGAGCGGCTGCGCTACATCGGCACGGTCACCATGCGGAACCGGTACATGCTCACCGGGCCCGACGGACGGCCGCTCGAGGTGCCGCAGTGGTTCTGGATGCGTGTGGCGATGGGCCTGTCGCTGACCGAGGACGACCCGACCGCAGCTGCCATCCGCTTCTACGACGCCGTCGCGCGGCTGGACTACCTGCCCGCCGGGTCGACCCTCGTCAACGCCGGGACGTCCTACCCGCAGCTGTCGAACTGCTTCGTCATGCAGATGGACGACGACATCGAGCACATCGCCACGTCGATCCGGAACGTCATGTGGCTGACCAAGGGCACGGGCGGGATCGGCCTGTCGGTGACGAAGCTGCGCGCGGAGGGCTCGAGGATCCGGTCCAACAACACGACGTCAACCGGGCCGATCCCGTTCATGCACACGATCGACTCGACCCTGCGCGCGGTGTCCCGCGGCGGCAAGAAGTTCGGCGCGCTGGCGTTCTACATGGAGAACTGGCACCTGGACTTCCCGCAGTTCCTGGACCTGCGGCAGAACTCCGGCGACCCGTACCGCCGGACCCGGACCGCCAACACCGCGGTGTGGATCAGCGACGAGTTCATGAAGCGCGTCGCCGCCGACGACGACTGGTACCTCTTCGACCCCGCCGACACCCCGGACCTCGTCGAGCTCACCGGCGCGGCGTTCTCCAAGCGGTACGCGCACTACGTCGCCGAGGCGCGGGCCGGCCGCCTGCCCCGGCACCGGCGGCTCCGCGCGCGTGAGCAGTGGACCGCGATGCTCGTCACGCTGCAGTCGACGTCGCACCCGTGGCTGACCTGGAAGGACGCGGTCAACACGCGCGCCCTCAACGACAACACCGGCACCATCCACCTGTCGAACCTGTGCACCGAGATCACGCTGCCGCAGGACCGGGACACGATCGCCGTCTGCAACCTCGCGTCGGTCAACCTCGCGGCGCACCTGGTGGGGCGGGCCGAGGACGCCGCGGCGGCTGGGCTCGGGGCCGACGACGGCGCCCGGCCGTGTGCGGATGCGCTCGCCATCGACTGGGAGCGGCTCGAGCGGACGACGCGGCTCGCCGTCCGGCAGCTCGACAACCTCGTCGACATCACCCTCTCGTCCGTGCCGGAGTCGGAGCGGGCCAACGCGGCGAACCGCGCCGTGGGGCTCGGGGTCATGGGCTTCACCGACGTCACCGAGCAGCTCGGGCTCGCCTACGACTCCCCCGAGGCCGCCGAGCTCGCCGACCGGCTGCTCGAGCACATCAGCTGGCACGCGATCGACACGTCCGCGGACCTGGCGCGCGAGCGCGGCGCGTACCCCCACTTCGCCGGCTCGGGCTGGTCGCACGGCCTCGTGCCGGTGGACACGCTCGACCGGCTGGAGGCGGACCGCGGCGTGCCCGTGACGGTGGATCGCAGCGCCCGTCTGGACTGGGACGCCCTGCGCAGCAAGGTCGCCGGCGGCATGCGGAACGCGACGCTCCTGGCGATCGCCCCGACGGCGTCCATCGGGCTCGTCGCCGGGACCACGCCCGGGCTCGACCCGCAGTTCTCGCAGATCTTCAGCCGGGCGACGTCGTCGGGGAAGTTCCTCGAGGTGAACCGCAACCTGGTGCGGGACCTGCAGGCGCGCGGCCTCTGGGAGCGGGTGCGCGAGGACCTGCTCGCCGCGCAGGGCGACCTCGCGGCGGTGCCCGGGGTGCCGGAGGACCTCGTCGCCGTGTACCGGACGTCGTTCCAGGTGTCCCCGTACGCGTTCGTCGAGATCGCGGCGCGCGCGCAGAAGTGGGTGGACCAGGCGATCAGCCGGAACATCTACCTGGCGTCACGGGACGTCGGGGAGATGTCGCACCTGTACCGCGCGGCGTGGGAGCGCGGCGTCAAGACCACCTACTACCTGCACATGAAGCCGCGCCACACCGCCGAGCAGAGCACCGTGCGCGTCAACAAGGCCGAGTCGGTCAGCGGCTCGGCCGGCGCGTCGTCGGCGGGCGCGGGACCACGCCGAGGCTTCGGCCGAGCGACTCCGACCCCGGTCGCGGCGGCGCCTCCGGGGGGCGCCGGCCTCGCCCAGCACCTTCCGCCCGCCACGCCCGCCCAGGAGCCCGTTCTGCGCCCAGGAGGGGACGCCGAGCGCGGAATGGTCGCAGAAGGCGATGTGGCGCGTGAGCCGACGCGCTTCGCGCCGTCCGCTCGCCGGGCGCTCGGGTTCGCCGGTGCCCTGGAAGCAGGGGCGTCGGACGCCCCGGGCAGCGCGACGCCGTCGGCCTCGGGGCCGGACCTCGACCTCGTCGACGGCGTCGCGTGCCCGGTCGACCCGATGGAGCGCCTGCAGTGCGACTCCTGCCAGTGACCCGCTGACCTTCCCGACCCACCCGCTCGACCACGCGCTCACGGGGTCGATCCGCGCCGCCACCCGGTGCAGGAGCTCCCCACGAGCCGACACCAACCCGATCCACACCCCCGTGGGGCAAGACCCGCACCGCCATCCGGTGCGGATCTCCCCCACGAGCACCGACCCGGAAGGACCACACCCATGACCACCACCGTCGCACCCTCGATCCTCGGCACCGGCATCTCCGAGGGGCTGCTGCTCAAGCCCGTCCGCTACCCGTGGGCGATGGACCTGTACGACCAGGCCGTCGCGAACACGTGGTTCCCGAACGAGATCCAGCTGGGCGAGGACCTGGCGGACTTCCAGCGCATGACGGACGAGGAGAAGCACGCCGTCACGTTCCTCATGAGCTACTTCAACCCCAGCGAGCTGCTGGTGAACAAGGCGCTCGCGTTCGGCGTGTACCCCTACCTCAGCGCCCCCGAGGCGCACCTGTACCTCGCCAAGCAGATGTGGGAGGAGGCCAACCACTGCATGGCGTTCGAGTACGTCCTCGAGACCTTCCCCATCGACCGCACGCAGGCGTACGAGTCCCACGTGACCGTGCCGTCGATGGCCGCGAAGGAGGAGTTCGAGGTCCACTACATCCGGCGGATGACCGAGCAGACCATCGACATCTCGACCACGGAGGGCAAGCGCGACTTCGTCCGGAACCTCGTCGCGTACAACGTCGTGCTCGAGGGCATCTGGTTCTACAGCGGGTTCATGGTCGCGCTGAGCTTCCGGCAGCGGAACCTGCTACGGAACTTCGGCTCGCTGGTCGACTGGATCGTCCGCGACGAGTCCCTGCACCTGAAGTTCGGCATCAACCTCGTGCTCACGGTGCTGGAGGAGAACCCGGACCTGCAGACGCCGGAGTTCGCCGAGGAGATCCGGCAGATGATCCTCGACGCCGTCGACATGGAGGAGCGTTACAACCGCGACCTGCTGCCGCACGGGATCCTCGGCCTCAACGCCGACTACGTGAACCAGTACGTCCGGTACCTCGCCGACCGGCGCCTGGAGGAGCTCGGCTTCGAGCCGCACTACCGGGTGAGCAACCCCGCGAAGTGGATGGCCGCGGCGAACGACACCCTCCAGCTCGTGAACTTCTTCGAGGCGACCAACACGAGCTACGAGGTCAACGCCGCGGCATCGTCGTCCCGCTGACGGCCCTCCGGTCGCGGCAGGGAACGGTGACGGTGGGAGCCGCCAGGGGACTCCCACCGTCACCGTTGCGGCGGACGAGCCCGGCGCTGCGCTCCGGTGAGCGTTGGAGTCGGTATCCGGCTCCCACGCTCACGCTTGCGACGCGCGGGCGACCGGGGCGTCGAGGACGTGCCAGACGACGTCGCCGTCGGCCCCCGGCTCCACGCGCTCCCGGCGGAAGCCGACCTTCTCGGCGACGCGCAGCGACGGCGCGTTCCGTGCCCCGATCGTGGACCACAGCCGCGTGCGGCCGGTGGCGAGTGCCGCGTCGACGACGGCGCGCGCGGCCTCCGTCGCGTACCCCTGGCCGTGGAACCGCGGCAGCAGCTCGTAGGCCACCTCTGGCTCGGCCACCGTGCAGCGGCCGACGACGAGCCCGCAGTAGCCGAGCGGTTCCCCTTCGGCCCGGCGCCGGAGGACGAGGACCCCGATCCCCAGCGTCGCGATCGTCCGCCGCATCGTCGCGATCTTCTCCAGCGCGTCGGCGGTGGTCCACGTCCGTCCGTCGTCGCGGTGGTTGAGGAGCTCGGTCATCCACGCGGCGTCGTCGTCGGTCTGCGGGGTGAGCTCCAGACGCTCCGTGACCAGGTGCAGCGCGAGCGGCGCGAAGGCCGACGACCCGCTCACGGCATACCCGTCGTCATGTCGCCGAGCGTGCCAGTCCGTCCTGCCCCTCGCGAGGGGGTCGGGTGTGTCAGGTGAGGGCGGACCAGATGAGGAGCATGGTGACCAGGAAACCGACGGCGTAGTTCGCGCCGAGGAACTGGCGCCAGCCCTTGTTGGCCGTCTCGGCCGTCGCGTCCGTGATGCCCCGGAACTGCCACACGATCCCCAGGTACGGCAGCACCAGCACCGCCGCCAGCGGGCCGGGCCACGGCAGCGCCAGCATGAGCAGCCCGCCCACGGCGTAGAGGGCGAACGCGAACCACACCGTCGGCCGGGCGCCCAGCACGGTCGCGATCGACCCGATCCCGGCGGCACGGTCGGCGACGACGTCCTGCACCGCCCCGAACGCCTGGCTCGCCATCCCCCACAGGAAGAACCCCGCGAGGACGATCCAGGCCGCGGTCGAGATGCCCTCGCCCGCGAGCACGAACCCGTACAGCGCCGGCGAGACGAAGTGCGTGCTCGACGTCATCGAGTCCAGGACCGGCCGCTCCTTGAACCGCAGCCGCGGCGCCGAGTAGGCCACGACCGCGAACAGCGAGAACGCGAGGACGGCCCAGGACAGCGGGTCGCCCACCGCCACGAGGTACGCCACGAACGGCACCGGCAGCAGGGTCGAGGCGAGGAGCGTCGTCCGGTGCAGCCGGGTGTCGAGCAGTGCACCCTCGACGCCGCCCTTGCGCGGGTTCTTGAGGTCCGACTCGTAGTCGAACACGTCGTTGATCCCGTACATGAGCAGGTTGTAGGGGATGAGGAAGAACAGCGTCCCGATGACGAGCGCCGCATCGACCTCGCGCGTGCTCGTGACGTACGCCGCCGCGAACGGGTAAGCGGTGTTCACCCAGCTCAGCGGCCGCGAGCTGAGCGTCAGCTCCCGCACCACCCCGAGGGGTCCGCGGTGCGCGGTCGTCGTCGGTGGCCGGTGGGACGATCGACGGGACGGCCCGACGGACGGAGACGACGTGACGACGACCGCGCAC
>NZ_CAMPHH010000166.1 GCF_946885855.1 uncultured Actinotalea sp.
CCGAGCGGCGCGCCGCCGAGGGATCGCCCGCTGCGGCCGGCAACGCCTCGCCTGCACCCGCCCCGGCCCCGCTCCGTCCACCGGCCGCCCCGCGCCACACTCGCCACACCCACGACTCCGTCCCCAGGCCACCGCTGCTCCTGTCTGGGCCGCGCTCGGTCGCAGATCTCGACGTTTCGGCGATCCTCGCGGCCGGAACGTCGAAGTCTGCGACGGGCGAGAAAAGGGAGACCGCCCGGGCGACCGTCCACCGCCAGTCCGGGGAGGCGCGATCCACAGCAGGGGCTCACGGTTCGTTCGCGAGGGCGCCGCCTGCACCAGGATGCTCGCCGTGGCGAGTCGTCTTCCCCCGTACTGGGTGCCCGGGGTCGCGCACCGCCAGGATGGCGTCTTCACGGCGGCCCAGGCGGTTCGGGCCGGCGCGACACCGGCCCAGGTGCGGCACCGGCGTGAGCAGCGCGTCTGGAGGCGGCTCGTCGGAGCCGGTCTGGTCAGGGCGGGACTGGAGGAGACACCCGGCAGGAAGGTCCAGGCGACGGGCCTGACGTGGCCGGGCTCTGTCGTCGCCTTCGAGACGGCCGCCGCCTTCCACCGGTTGCCGGTCGCGGAAGACGGCCTGGTCCACGCGCTGGTGGAGCGGGCACCACGCCCGCGCGCGGGCATGGTGCCTCATCAGTACGACGTAGCTCCGAGCGACGTCCTCGCGGTCGGAGCGGGGGCCGTCACGACCGTCCGCCGCACCGTGCTCGACTGCCTCGGTCGCGTCGACCCGGAGCAGGCCGAGCGCCTGGCGACCTGGGCATTCACCCGTGAGCTGCTGACCGCCGAAGTGCTCGAGGACGCGATCGCCAGCCGTGCTGGGAAGCGGGGCACTCGAGCGCTCCGACGGGCACTGGCGGACATCGGTCACGGTGCCCTGAGTGCCGCGGAGCGACGACTGCACCAGCTCCTGATGCGGGCACGGGTCTCGGGGTGGGAGGCGGACGTCCGGATCCACGACGCCCACGGCATCATCGGACGGGTCGACGTGCTCTTCCCGGCGTCGAAGGTCGTCATCGAGGTCGACGGGTACGCCTACCACGCACGGAGCTCGTTCCAGGCCGACAGGACGAAGCAGAACCGGCTGGTGGCCGCCGGCTACACCGTGCTCCGGTTCACCTGGGCGGACCTCACCGACCGTCCAGGGGCCGTCGTCACGACGATTCGCCGCGCGACCGCCACCTCCGGATCGCACACTTCGACTTTCCGGTGACCGGGATCGCCGAAACGTCGGGATCCGGGACCGGGCATGGGGCGGTGCTGGCGCACCGAGGCACAGGGACGAGGCGGGCCCGTGGGTTCGGGGCGGGCGGGGCTGCGGTAGAGTTCTCGGGTTGCCCGCTCGACGGGCAGCCCTGGGGACCTCAGCCGCATCACGAAGGTTGGTCCCACACCCGCCGGGAACACCCCCGCCGCGGGTCGTGCCACGACAACGACAGGAAGTCTCTCTGTGTCCTCTGTGACCCGTTCGCGCCGTCAGGTGCGTCTGTCCCGCGCCCTCGGCCTGGCGCTGACGCCCAAGGCCGTCCGCCACTTCGAGAAGCGCCCCTACCCGCCCGGTGAGCACGGCCGCGCCCGTCGCCGCACCGAGTCGGACTACGCCGTCCGGCTGCGGGAGAAGCAGCGCCTGCGCGCCCAGTACGGCCTGCGCGAAAAGCAGATGGCCCGTGCCTTCGAGGAGGCCCGCAAGACGCCGGGCCTGACCGGTGAGGCGCTCGTCGAGAACCTCGAGACCCGCCTGGACGCGCTCGTGCTGCGCGCCGGCTTCGCCCGCACGATCCTCCAGGCTCGCCAGGTCGTCGTGCACCGGCACATCCTCGTCGACGGCAAGATCGTCGACCGGCCGTCGTTCAAGGTGAAGCCCGGCCAGACGCTGCAGATCAAGCCGCGCAGCCAGACGAGCGACCAGTTCCTCGTCGCGGCCGCCGGTGCCCACCGCGACGTCCTGCCGGCCGTGCCGGGCTACCTGGACGTGCAGCTGGAGAAGCTCAGCGCCGTGCTGACCCGTCGGCCGAAGCGCGCCGAGGTCCCGGTGACGTGCGAGGTCCAGCTCGTCGTCGAGTACTACTCGCGCTGATCGTCCGGGAACGCCCCGCAGCCACGACACCCGTCGCCCGGCTGCGGGGCGTTCGCGTACCCGGATCCGGCACCGGCGCGGCACCGACCCGCCGTCGCCCCGGCGGCGGGACCGCGCCGGGTAGGGTCGGAGCCGCCGTCCACCACCCGCAGAAAGGGCCCCAGATGTCGCTCGGAGACGTCGCAGGACTCATCGCCGCGATCGCGTTCGTCGCGCTCGTCGGCTTCCTGGCGCTGCCGCTCATCAAGCTCGGCCGGGTCTTCGACGCCGCGACGCAGTCCGTCAAGGACGTCACCGACCACGCGCTGCCGGTCCTGGACGAGACGGTGACCACGGTCGCGACGACGAACGCCCAGCTCATGAAGGTCGACACGATGACGACGTCGGCCGCCGAGATCAGCCAGAACGTCTCGGCGCTCACGGCGCTCGTCTCAGCCACGGTGGGCGGACCGCTGATCAAGGTCGCCGCCTTCACCTACGGCGTGCGTCAGGCGATGTCCGGGCTCGCCGAGAAGGTCCGCCGCTGATGCGCCGCCTCTTCTGGGTCGCCGTCGGCGCGGCGGGGGCCGTCGTCGTCGCCCGGCGGCTCGAGGAGACGGCGCGGCGCTACACCCCGGCCGGGGTCGCCGAGCGCGTCGAGGAGGCGGGAGAGCGGACGACCGAGGCCGTCGGCGGTGCTCTGGACCGGTTCCGGTCGGCCCGCGCCGAGCGTGAGCACGAGCTGCTCACGACCCTGCTCGTGACGCCGGAGGGCGGGGACCCGCACGCCGTGCTCGGCCGAGGCCGGCGGCACCGGGACGCGTGGGACGCCGCGGACGCCGGGGCGTCGTCGGCGGCCTCGGGGAGCCGGACCGCAGCCGGCGGAGCCGCGCGCGCCGACGGCGCCCGACCGTCCGGCCGGGTGGACCGCGACGAGCCGCTCTACGACTTCTGACCGCGCCGCCCCGGCCACCTCCGGAGCGACCGAGGACCGGTCGACCCAGGTCGACAGCGCACACTGTGCACCACACATCGAGCACCGGGCCCGAGCGGCCCACCCCGACGAGAGACCAGCGTGCCCCCGGGCCGCGACACACGTGAGGACACCATGCGGACCGCCGAGATCCGACGCCGTTGGCTGCAGTACTTCGAGGGCCGCGGGCACGCCGTCGTGCCGAGCGCCTCCCTCGTCTCGCCCGACCCGTCGACGCTGTTCACGATCGCGGGCATGGTGCCGTTCATCCCGTACATGCTCGGTCAGCAGACCCCGCCGTGGAACCGGGCCACGAGCGTGCAGAAGTGCGTGCGCACGCTCGACATCGAGGAGGTCGGCAAGACCACCCGCCACGGCACGTTCTTCCAGATGAACGGCAACTTCTCCTTCGGTGACTACTTCAAGGAGGGGGCGATCGAGTACGCCTGGGAGCTCGTCACCGGCTCGCAGGAGGACGGCTGCTACGGGTTCGACCCGGACAAGGTCTGGGTCACCGTCTACCACGACGACGACGAGGCGGCGCGCCTGTGGCGCAAGGTCGCCGGCCTGCCGGAGGAGCGCATCCAGCGCCGCGGCAAGAAGGACAACTACTGGCACACGGGCCAGCCCGGCCCGGCCGGCCCGTGCTCGGAGATCTACATCGACCGCGGCCCGGCGCACGGCCAGGACGGCGGCCCGGTCGTCGACGAGGACCGGTTCCTGGAGATCTGGAACCTCGTCTTCATGCAGTACGCGATCGACGACGTGCGCTCCAAGGAGGAGTTCCGGATCACCGGGGACCTCGCGCAGAAGAACATCGACACGGGCATGGGGCTCGAGCGCGTCGCGTACCTCCTCCAGGGCGTCGACAACATGTACGAGATCGACGAGGTCTTCCCCGTCATCCAGGCCGCCCAGGAGCTGTCCGGGCGCCGCTACGGCGCCAGCCGCGACGACGACGTCCGGATGCGGGTCGTGGCGGACCACGTGCGCTCGGCGCTCATGCTCATCGGTGACGGCATCACGCCGTCGAACGAGGGCCGTGGCTACGTGCTGCGCCGTCTGCTGCGCCGCTCCGTGCGGGCGATGCGGCTGCTCGGCGTCGACGAGCCCGCTCTGCCGCACCTGCTGCCGGTCTCCCGGGACGCGATGAGCCCCTCCTACCCGGAGCTCGCGACCGACTTCGACCGGATCTCCCGCGCCGCGTACGCCGAGGAGGAGACGTTCCGCCGCACGCTGGTGGCGGGCACGACGATCCTCGACACCGCGGTGGCGCAGGTGAAGGCGTCCGGCGGGGCGACCCTCGGCGGCGAGCAGGCGTTCACCCTGCACGACACGTACGGGTTCCCCATCGACCTCACCCTCGAGATGGCCTCCGAGCAGGGCCTGACGGTCGACGAGCAGGGCTTCCGCGACCTCATGCAGGCCCAGCGCGAGCGCGCCCGCGCCGACGCGAAGTCCAAGAAGGGCGGGGCCGCGGCGACGACGGCGTACCGCGAGCTGCGGGACCAGGGCATCACCGAGTTCACGGGCTACTCCGAGCTGACGACCTCCTCGACGATCCGTGGCCTCCTGCGCGACGGCGCCGCCGTCCCGGCCGCGTCCGAGGGCGACACCGTCGAGGTCGTGCTGGAGCGGACGCCGTTCTACGCCGAGTCCGGTGGTCAGGAGTCCGACGCCGGGGTCATCACCGTCGACGGCGCGCGCCTGGAGGTCATCGACGTCCAGCGCCCGGTCAAGGGCCTCGTCGTGCACACCGCCCGCGTGGTGCAGGGCGAGGTGACCACGGGCGCCGAGGTGCTGGCGCAGGTGGACCCGGAGTGGCGCCGGGGCGCACGGCAGGCCCACTCGGGCACCCACGTCGTGCACGCGGCCCTGCGCGAGGTCCTCGGCCCGAACGCGCTGCAGTCCGGCTCGTACAACAAGCCCGGCTACCTGCGGCTCGACTTCTCCTGGAACCAGGCGCTCTCGGCCGCGACGCGCAGCGAGGTGGAGGACGTCTCGAACAAGGCCATCCGCGAGGACCTCGGCGTGAAGTGGCAGTACATGTCCCTGCCCGAGGCCAAGGCGTGGGGCGCGATCGCGCTCTTCGGCGAGACGTACGACGAGCAGGTGCGCGTCGTGGAGATCGGCGGCCCGTGGTCGCGCGAGCTGTGCGGTGGCACGCACGTGGACCACTCGAGCCAGATCGGCATCATCGCGCTGACGGGCGAGTCCTCCGTCGGCTCCGGGTCGCGGCGCGTAGAAGCAGTGGTCGGCCTCGAGGCGTTCCACCACCTGGCGCGCGAGCGTGCGCTGGTCACCGCGTTGACCGACGCCCTCAAGGTGCGCCCCGAGGAGCTGCCCGAGCGGGTCAGCGGCCTGGTGACGCGGCTCAAGGACGCGGAGAAGGAGCTCGCTGCGCTGCGGCAGGGCCAGCTGCTCGCCGCGGCGGGCTCGATCGCCTCCGGTGCGGCCGACGTCGCCGGCGTCCGGGTCGTCACGCACGAGGCGGGGACGGTCGCGTCGGCGGACGACCTGCGCACGCTGGCGCTGGACGTCCGCAACCGTCTCGGCGAGGCGCCGGCCGTCGTCGCGGTGGCGGGCGTGGCCAAGGAGCGCCCGGTGGTCCTCGTGACGGTCAACCCCGCCGGCCGGGGCGTGGGCCTGCGGGCCGGTGCGCTCGCGAAGGTCGCCGCCGGTGCGCTCGGTGGAGGTGGCGGGGGCAAGGACGACGTCGCGCAGGGTGGCGGCACGGACGTCACCGCACTGCCGACGGCGCTCGGGGCCGTGGCGGCCGCCGTCGCCGAGACCGCGGGTGGTCGCTGAGGTGTCGGCCGAGGCCCCCGGTGGGGCGCGGGCCGACGCGGTGACGCGCGGCGTCCGCCTCGGGCTGGACCTGGGCTCGGTGCGGATCGGCGTCGCGGCGAGCGACCCGGACGGCCTCATCGCGACGCCTGTCGAGACGGTGCCGCGGGACGGCCCGGGCGGGGGAGCCGACCTGCGCGCGGTGGCCGCTCTGGTGGCGGAGCGGGGCGCCGTCGTCGTGTACGTGGGGCTGCCGCGGCACCTGTCCGGGGCCGAGGGTTCGTCAGCGCGCGACGTCCGCACGTACTGTGGGATCTTGGCGCGCACGGTCGCACCGGTCCCGGTGCGGCTCGTGGATGAGCGGATGAGCACGGTGACCGCCCATCAGGCGCTGTACGCGTCCGGACGGTCCGGGCGTCGCCACCGGCAGGTCGTCGACCAGGCGGCCGCGGTGGTCATCCTGCAGTCCGCGATGGACGCGGAGCGCAGCACGGGGGCGCGGAGCGGGGAGCTCGTGGAGATCGAGCCACCGTCCGGGGACGCTCCGCAACCGGGTACGCGGTCGGCGGGCGGAGCGGACGAGTGAGGCGCAGGCTGGACGCGCAACGGGAGGCAGGGCTGTGAACGACGTGTTCCTGGACGAGGTGATCCGACCGGACCCGTCCGAGGAGGGGCGCGCGCGCCGCCGCGGCGGTCGCGAGGAGCGGGAGCGGAAGCGCCGTCAGCGCCGGCAGCGCAGCATGATCGCCGTCATCATCGCGCTGCTCGTGCTCGGCGGTGCCGCCTACGCCATCGTGCAGGTCGCCGGCCCGATGATCTCCTCGCTCGGTGACCGCGAGACCCCGGTGGAGGACTTCCCCGGCCCCGGCACCGGCAACGTCGAGGTGACGATCGAGGCGGGCGCCTCGGGCGGGCCGATGGGCCAGACGCTGGCCGAGGCGGGCGTGGTGGCGTCGGCGACGGCGTTCTCGCGTGCGTTCGCCGCGAACCCCGACGCCGCGGGCATCCAGCCCGGCACGTACCGGCTGCTGCTCGAGATGCGCGCGCAGGACGCCGTGGCCGCCCTCCTGGAGCCCGCGAACCGTGTCCAGACCCGGGTCACGATCCCCGAGGGGCTGCGGGCGGACCAGATCCTCGAGCGGCTCTCCTCGGTGACGGCCGTCCCGGTCGCCGACTTCGAGGCCGCGATGCAGGACACGGCCGCGACGGGCCTGCCGGCGGAGGCCGAGGGCAACTACGAGGGCTGGCTCTTCCCGGCGACGTACACGTTCCAGCCGGGGACCACGCCGACCGAGATGATCGCGGAGATGGTCGCCCAGACCCTGGCCCGCCTGGACGCCCGCGGCGTGCCCGCCGACCAGCGGGAGACCGTGCTCATCAAGGCCTCGCTGGTGGAGCGCGAGGCACGGTCGCCGGAGGACCGCCGCAAGGTCGCGCAGGCGATCGAGAACCGGCTCGCGATCGACATGAAGCTCGACATCGACGCCGCCGTCGCCTACGGCCTCGGCAAGTCCGGCACCGAGCTGACCCGCGACGACACCCAGAACAGCGACACGCCCTACAACCTGTACCGCTACACGGGCCTGCCGCCGACGCCGATCGCCTCGCCGAGCGAGAC
>NZ_CAMPHH010000167.1 GCF_946885855.1 uncultured Actinotalea sp.
CACGGAGACCGACCCGACCCCGCCGGCCGGCCCGGCCGCCGGGGGTGCGGGCTCGTCCGCCCCCACCCCCCGGCGCCGCACCGACCCCGAGGCCGTCGACCTCCTGCCCGGCCTGCTCGTCGCGACCCGGGACGGCGTCCTCGTCGCCGAGCAGCGCCGGGGCTCGGTCGTGCTCCAGGCCGTTCCCGCGGCCGACGGCGGCACGACACGGGACCTCCTGGCCGGCCCGGTGGTCGTGACCGGGGCCGACGCGACGCCGGACGGCGCCGTGGTCGTGGCCGCCGCCGCCCGGCCGGACTCGTCCGGCGACGTCCTCGTCCTGCACCCGGGCAGGGCCACCACCGAGGAGCCGCGCGTCCTCACCGACCTCTCGGCACCGCTGCGCGCCACCGGCCGCGTGCGGATCCCGCAGGAGCTGACGGCCACGGCCCCTGACGGGTACCCGGTGCACGGCTGGGTGGCGACGCCGGACCCGGCCCGGTTCCCCGGCCCGCACCCGACGGTCCTGCTCATCCACGGCGGCCCCTACGCGCAGTACACGCACGCGCTCTTCGACGAGGTGCAGACCCTCACGGAGGCGGGCTACGGCGTCGTCCTCGGCAACCCCCGGGGCTCCGCCGGGTACGGCGCAGCGCACGGCAGGGCCATCCGCGGCGCCTTCGGCACCGTCGACACCGACGACGTCCTCGCGCTGCTCGACCACGCCCTGGCCGACGCCTCGCTCGGGCTGGACGCCGAGCACGTCGGCGTCATGGGCGGCTCCTACGGCGGGTACCTCACCGCCTGGCTGACCACCCGGACCCACCGCTTCGCGGCCGCGATCGTCGAGCGCGGGTTCCTGGACCCCGTGAGCTTCACCGGGTCCGCGGACATCGGCTGGTTCTTCGGGCTGGAGTACCTCGGCGACCCGGGGACCCCGGAGGGCGCGGCCGCCGTCGCGGCGCAGTCCCCCATGGCGCACGTCGACGCGGTCCGGACCCCGACGTTGGTGATCCACTCCGAGAACGACTGGCGCTGCCCGGTCGAGCAGGGCCAGCGCTGGTTCGTGGAGCTCAAGCGGCGCAGCGTCGAGGCGGAGCTGCTCCTGTTCCCCGGGGAGGGTCACGAGCTGACCCGGTCGGGCCGCCCGCGGCACCGGGTCCAGCGCTTCGAGCACGTCCTGGCCTGGTGGTCACGCCACCTTCCCGTCCCGTCCTGATCCGCCTTCCAGGAGGTCACCGTGCCCGTCCCCCCGCTGCCCGACCACGTCGCCGCGCTCCTCGCCAGGCCGAACCCCGCCGTCATGGCGACCGTGGCGCCCGACGGACTGCCCGTCACGGTCGCCACCTGGTACCTCGTCGAGGAGGACGGCACCGTCCTGCTCAACCTCGACGCGGCCCGGGCACGGCTGCGTCACCTGCGGACGGACCCCAGGGTCTCGCTCACCGCCCTGGCCGCCGACGACTGGTACACCCACGTCAGCGTCCGGGGGCACGTGACGTCGATCGCCGACGACCCGGACCTGGTGGACATCGACCGGCTCTCCCGGCACTACACCGGGCGTCCGTACCCGGTGCGCGACCGGCAGCGGGTGAGCGTGCACGTGGCGGTCGAGCGGTGGCACGGCTGGGGGGCAGCCGCCCGCACGGAGTGACCGGCCGCGTCGCCACCGTGCGATTGCGCCGCCGCACTGTGACGCACGACGCTCCGAGGTGTCCGCATGGTGGGCAGAAGGTCCCTTGCGGCCGTAGGGTGACGACACCACGGGCAACGGTGCCCAAGCCTCACGAGGGCGCGGGCTCCGCCACACACGGAGCGAGACATGTTGCGTTCACACGTCCACCCGACCGCTGTGCACGAGCAGGACGACCCGGCGAGAACCGCCGAACCGTCCGGGCGTGCCGACGACCCCCACGGCGCCACGGCGCCCCGGCAGCACGGCGCCACGGCGCCCCGGCAGCACGGTTCCCCGGAGTCCTCCCAGGACGCCTCCGCCGCCCTCGTCCAGCTGCTCGCGCCGGACGGCACGCGCACCCCGGACCCCGACTACGAGGCCTGGGTCGACGACGTCGACGCCGGGCGCCTCGTCGACCTGTACGAGGACCTCGTCGTGGTCCGTCGGCTCGACGTCGAGGCGACCGCCCTGCAGCGCCAGGGCCAGCTCGGCCTGTGGCCGCCGCTGCTGGGCCAGGAGGCCGCCCAGGTCGGCTCCGCGCGCGTGCTGCGCACCGACGACTTCGTGTTCTCCAGCTACCGCGAGAATGCCGTCGCCTACTGCCGCGGCGTGGACCTCACGGACATGGTCAAGGTCTGGCGCGGCACGGCGAACTCCGGCTGGGACCCGTTCGCGGTGGGGATGGCGACGCCGCAGATCATCATCGGCGCCCAGACGCTCCACGCGACCGGCTGGGCGATCGGCGCGGTCAAGGACGGCACCGACGCGGCCGCGGTCGCCTACTTCGGGGACGGCGCCACGAGCCAGGGCGACGTCAACGAGGCGATGGTCTTCGCGGCGAGCTTCCGCGCGCCGGTCGTCTTCTTCTGCCAGAACAACCAGTGGGCGATCTCCGAGCCGGTCGGCCTGCAGGCCGTGCGCCCCATCGCCGACCGTGCCCCCGGCTTCGGCATCCCCAGCGTCCGGGTCGACGGCAACGACGTGCTCGCCGTCATGGCGGTCACCCGCCAGGCCCTGGACCGCGCCCGGCGCGGCGACGGACCGACGTTCGTCGAGGCCGTGACCTACCGGATGGGTCCGCACACGACGTCGGACGACCCGACCCGGTACGTCGACCCGGCCGACCGCGCGGAGTGGGCGGAGCGGGACCCGCTGCTCCGGGTGGAGCGCCTGCTGGAACGCGAGGGGCTCCTCGACGACCAGGTGTCGGCCCGCGTGAAGCACGCCGCGGACGCGGCGGCGCGCGGGATGCGCGCCGGCTGCCTGGGCCTGACGGCGCCGGAGCCGCTCAGCGTGTTCGACCACGTCTACGCGACGCCGTCGACGTGGCTCGAGCGCCAGCGCAGCCAGTACGCGGCATACCTCGCGATGTACGCCGACGACGGCGCTCCGGCCGGCGCGGCACCCGCCACCGGCGGGCCCGGCGAGGGAGGTGCCCGATGACGGCGCCCACCACCGACCGCGGTCCCGCCGCCACGGCCCCCGCCGCGACCCGCGAGGCCGCCGCGGCCGCCGCGACGGGACCCGCGGCGCCGTCGGACGCCGCTGCGACGTCGACGCTCACGCTCGCCGGCGCGCTCAACCTCGGCCTGCGCCACGCACTGGAGGACGACCCGTCCGTCGTCCTGCTCGGCGAGGACATCGGCACCCTCGGCGGGGTCTTCCGCGTCACGGACGGCCTCCAGCGGGACTTCGGCGCCGACCGGGTCATGGACACGCCGCTCGCCGAGGCCGGGATCCTGGGCGTCGCCGTGGGGCTCTGCTACCGCGGCTACCGGCCGGTGGTCGAGATCCAGTTCGACGGGTTCGTCTACCCCGCCTTCGACCAGCTCGTCGCCCAGGTCGCGAAGCTCCGCTACCGGACCCAGGGCAGGGTGGCGATGCCGATCACCGTGCGCATCCCCTACGGCGGGGGCATCGGAGCGGTGGAGCACCACTCGGAGTCGCCCGAGGCGTACTTCGCGCACACCTCGGGGCTGCGGGTCGTGACCTGCTCGCACCCCCAGGACGCGTACACGCTGCTGCGCCAGTCGATCGCGTGCGACGACCCGGTCGTCTTCCTCGAGCCGAAGCGCCGCTACTGGACCAAGGCGTCGGTCGACCCGACGCTCGACGCCGCCCCGCCCATGGAGACGGCGGCCGTCGTCCTCGAGGGCACGGACGTCACGCTGGTCACCTACGGCCCGCTCGTCGCGACGGCCCGGGACGCCGCCGTGGCGGCCGCCGACGACGGCGTCTCGGTCGAGGTCGTCGACCTGCGCTCGCTCTCCCCGATGGACCTCGCGACGGTCGAGGCGTCCGTACGCCGGACGGGCCGCCTCGTCATCACCCACGAGGCGCAGCAGCACGGCGGCCTCGGGGCCGAGATCGCAGCGAGCATCACCGAGCGGTGCTTCGACCACCTCGAGGCGCCCCCCGTCCGGATCACCGGGTTCGACGTGCCCTACCCGCCGGCCAAGCTGGAGGAGCACTTCCTGCCGGACCTGGACCGCATCCTCGACGGCGTGGACCGCGTCCTTGGCCGCCCGCACTCGCTGACCGGTTGGGAGGGCTGATGGCCGTCGAGGAGTTCGCGATGCCGGACCTCGGTGAGGGGCTCACCGAGGCCGACCTCGTCTCGTGGCTGGTCGCCGAGGGCGACCCCGTCGAGCTCAACCAGACGATCGCCGAGGTGGAGACGGCGAAGGCGCTCGTCCAGGTGCCGTCGCCGTTCGCGGGCACGGTCGCCCGCCTGCACGTGCCGGAGGGCGAGACCGTCCCCGTCGGCACGACGATCCTGTCGGTCCGGACCTCGGTCGACGACGAGCAGCCGGCCGACGGCGAGCCGGCGGAGCAGGGCGGCACCGCGGCGGAGCAGGGAGCCGCCGCGGTGGCCGCCCGTGCTGACGGCGGCGCCGACGGCGACGGTCGGGCCGGTGAGGCGGGTCGGGCCGACGGGGCGCCGGAGCGCACCTCGGTGCTCGTGGGCTACGGGCCACCGGTCGAGGGCGGCAAGCGCCCTCGGCGCCGGGAGCGGGCCGCCTCGTGGTCCGCCCGGCACGGCGGGGCGGCGGGTCTCGCCGGTGGCCGCCGTCCCGGGGCGCCGACCCGGCCCGGCAGCGGCGCCCCCGGCGGCCCGTCGGAGGACCGCCCGCGCTGCTACCCGCCCGTCCGCAAGCTCGCGCACGACCTCGGCGTGGACCTCGCCGCCGTCGCGGGCACCGGTCCGGCCGGCCTGGTGACGCGGGAGGACGTCGTCGCGGCCTCCGCGCCCGCCGCCGTGCGGGGCGCCCTCGCGGACCGGGGAGCCACCACGACCGGTCTCCCGGCGGCGCAGGACGTGCGGGAGGAGCGGATCCCCGTCACGGGGGTGCGCAAGCACACGGCGGCCGCCATGGTGGCGAGCGCGTTCACCGCTCCGCACGCCACCGAGTTCCTCACCGTCGACGTCACGCCGACGACGGAGCTCCTGGCCCGCCTCGCCGCGGACCGCCGCCTCGCGGGGCACCGGATCGGGGTGCTCGCCCTCGTCGCGAAGGCCGTCACGGTGGCGCTGCGGCACCACCCGACGCTCAACGCGCACTGGGACGAGGACGCCGACGAGATCGTGCGGTTCCGGTACGTCAACCTCGGCATCGCGGCCGCGACGCCGCGCGGCCTCGTCGTCCCGAACCTCAAGGACGCGGACCGCCTGGACCTCGTCCAGCTCGCCGACGCGATCCGGGACCTCGCCGAGCGCGCCCGGGCGGGCACGACGTCGCCGTCGGACCTGGCGGGTGGCACGTTCTCCATCACGAACATCGGGGTCTTCGGCATCGACGCCGGGACGCCGATCCTCGTGCCCGGGGAGGCGGCGATCCTCGCCACGGGAGCGGTGCGGCGTCAGCCGTGGGAGCACCGGGGCGAGGTCGCGCTGCGGGACGTCATGACGCTCAGCCTCTCCTTCGATCATCGGCTGGTGGACGGGGAGCAGGCGTCCCGGTTCCTCCGGGACGTGGGCGACGTCCTCGCTGACCCGGCGCGCGTCCTGCTGCTCGCCTGAGGGCCGCGGGGGCAGCAGGCGGCCGCGAGGTCGGTGGTTCCGGCACGAGGTCGGCGCTCAGGGGTGCCGACCTCGTGCCGTACAGCCGACCTCGTGGCGGGACGCTCTCGTCGTCGGCTCCGGTCAGGCCGGCGCGCGGTACCCGAGTGCGGCGAGGGCCATCTCCTCGAGGAGGTCCGCGACCCGCTCGGGCGCCACCTCGCGGCCGCCCTGCCCCCGGACGCCCTGCCCTCGGCCGCCCTGCCCTCGGCCGCCGTGCCCCCGCACGCTGTACGGCGTCGAGTTCAGCAGGCCGAACATCGCCTGCGCGCGCAGCCGGAGCTCGGGCACGGGAGTTGCCGGCTGCAGGCGGCGCAGCACGTCGACCCACGCCTCGACGTAGGCGCGCTGCAGCCCGCGCACCGTCCGCCGGTCGGCCTCCGCCAGCGCGTCGAGGTCCCGGTCCTGCACCCGGAT
Organism: uncultured Actinotalea sp.; assembly: GCF_946885855.1. Next base: position 6,132 of record NZ_CAMPHH010000167.1, read on the forward strand.
GACGTCCGGCTGCGCGAGCGCGAACGCCGTGTGGAACCGGACGAGCGCGACGAGTGCGGCGTCGTCGTCGGGCGTCTCCGCGACGACCGCCGCTCCCCCGGCGCGCAGCCGCTCGCTCGCGCCCACCAGGAGCGCGGCCAGCACCGCCTGCTTGCCGGGGAAGTGCTTGTAGATGGCCGGCCCGCTGATCCCGGCCGCGGCACCCAGGTCCTCCATCGAGACCCCGTCGAAGCCCCGCTGGGCGAAGAGCCGGGCGGCCTCCGCCAGGAGGACGGCGCGCCGGTCCGCCTTGGCCCGGCTGCGCGCGGTCACCCGCGCACCGGTTCCGTCGTCCTCCGCCACCACGGCGCCGGGCACCCCGTCGTGCCCCGCGGGCCTCTCGTCCACCGGCGTGTCCCTCTCGTCTGGACAGGTGTCGCGGATCACACTAGCGTCCTCTCAGTTAGTCGGCACTAACCGAGTTGTCTCGACGGGGAGCGACGGACGATGGAGACGCTGCGCAGCACCGCGGACCGCGGCGCGCCGGAGCACGGGGCGAACGAGGCCGGGCACCTCGCCCTGGTCGGCGAGCTCCGCGACCGGCTGCACGCCGCAGCCCGCGGCGGCTCGGACGCGGCGCGGGAGCGGCACGTCGCCCGCGGCAAGCTCCTGCCGCGCGACCGGGTCGTCGCGCTCCTCGACGAGGGCAGCCCCTTCCTCGAGGTGGCCCCGCTCGCGGCCGACGGCCTCTACGACGGCGCCGCCCCGGCCGCCGGGGTGGTCGCCGGCATCGGGCTCGTGCACGGCCGGCACGTCATGGTCCTCTCGAACGACGCGACCGTGAAGGGCGGCACCTACTACCCCCTCACGGTGAAGAAGCACCTGCGCGCGCAGGAGATCGCCGAGGAGAACCGCCTCCCCTGCGTGTACCTCGTGGACTCCGGCGGCGCCTTCCTGCCGATGCAGGACGAGGTCTTCCCCGACCGGGACCACTTCGGGCGGATCTTCGCCAACCAGGCCCGGATGTCCGCGGCGGGGATCCCCCAGATCGCCTGCGTCATGGGCTCGTGCACCGCCGGCGGGGCGTACGTGCCCGCGATGAGCGACGAGACCGTCATCGTCCGCGACCAGGGGACGATCTTCCTCGGCGGACCGCCGCTGGTGAAGGCAGCGATCGGCGAGGAGGTCACCGCCGAGGAGCTGGGCGGCGGCGCGCTGCACTGCCGCACCTCCGGGGTGACGGACCACCTCGCGGAGGACGACGCGCACGCCCTGCAGATCGTCCGGGACATCGTGGCGACACTCCCCCGCCCCGCCGCCCCCGCGTGGGA
>NZ_CAMPHH010000168.1 GCF_946885855.1 uncultured Actinotalea sp.
GGGTCGAGGTTCGGGGCGGGGGCGATCTCGACGACCTTCTGGTGGCGCCGCTGCAGCGAGCAGTCCCGCTCGAACAGGTGGACGACCTCACCGGTCGCGTCGGCGAGGACCTGCACCTCGATGTGCCGGGGCCGCAGGACCGCCTGCTCGATGAACACCGTCGGGTCTCCGAACGCGCTCTGCGCCTCGCGCATGGCGGCGCGCAGGGCGTCCGGGAGCTGCTCCGGCGTGTCGACACGGCGCATGCCACGGCCGCCACCGCCCGCGACGGCCTTGACGAAGACCGGGAAGCCGATCTCCCCGGCCGCGGCCACCAGCTCGTCGACGTCCGACGACGGCGCCGTCGAGGCGAGCACCGGGATCCCGGCCTCGCGGGCGGCCCGGAGCGCCCGCACCTTGTTCCCGGCGAGCTCGAGGACCTCCGGCGGCGGACCGATGAACGTGATGCCCGCCTCCTGGCAGGCGCGCGCCAGGTCCGGGTTCTCCGAGAGGAAGCCGTACCCCGGGTAGACCGCGTCGGCCCCGCACTCCCGGGCGACCCGCACGATCTCCTGGACGTCGAGGTAGGCGCGGACGGGGTGCCCCGGCTCCCCGATCGGGTACGCCTCGTCGGCCTTGAGGCGGTGCTCGGAGTTGCGGTCCTCGTGGGGGAACACCGCCACGGTCCGGGCACCGAGCTCGAACGCGGCACGGAAACCACGGACGGCGATCTCGGCACGGTTGGCGACGAGCACCTTCGAGAACACAGCACACCTCACGTCCGGTTACGGGGGTGGGAGCACCGTAGCCGCTCCCCCGGACGCGCCGCCCCACGTCCGCGAGCCGGACGCACTGGTCGTGGGCGCAGCGAAGCGCACGGGTCCCGGACGGCGTCCACCCCGGGAGCCCATCGGCGCCGGCGCCGGCCGACCGGCACGAGGCTGCCGCCCGGGTGCCGGCGGGCGCCTCGGCCTCAGCCGGCGGTGCGGGCCTGCCGGCGCAGCGCGAGCTCGTCCACCCCGGCCGGGGCGGCGGCGTCGTCGGCGCGCTCGGTCGGCAGCGCGGCGAGGGAGCCCTCGACCTCGCGCCACACGCGCCCGACGGCGATGCCGAACACGCCCTGCCCACCCTGCACGAGGTCGATGACCTCATCGGCGGAGGTGCACTCGTACACGCTCGCCCCGTCGCTCATGAGCGTGATCTGGGCCAGGTCGTCGACGCCCCGCTCGCGCAGATGGGCCACGGCGGTGCGGATCTGCTGCAGCGAGACGCCCGTGTCGAGCAGCCGCTTGACGACCTTGAGGACGAGGATGTCGCGGAAGCTGTACAGCCGCTGGGTCCCCGAGCCCGACGCGGGCCGGATGCTCGGCTCGACCAGGCCGGTGCGGGCCCAGTAGTCGAGCTGGCGGTACGTGATCCCGGCGGCGCGGCACGCCGTCGGGCCGCGGTACCCGGTCGTGGTGTCGAGGTCCGGCAGCTCGTCGCCGAAGAGGAGGCCCTGCGCCCGCTGCGGGATGCCCGGCGACGAGCTCTCCATCGACTCTCCGGTGCCGGCCACGGCCACTCCCCTTCGTCCATCCCTGCGCGCTCCGCTCGCCCGAAGGGCGGGAGGTGATGCCTTCACGCTAGGACCGTCGGCAGGTGAGGTCAACGACCGGGCCCCGCGACGCTCACCCGGCGTGTCGCGCCAGCGTGTCTCAACGTGAACTTGAAGGTGAGGCCCCCGACGGTCCGGTCGCTGTCACGAGGGAGCCGGACCCTCCTCCTCCCCGGTGACGAAGTCGTCCGGGTTGACCGTGTCGAGGAAAGCCCGGAACTCCTCGACCTCCTCCTCCTCACCGCGTTCCTCGACGGGCAGGCCCGACTCCTCCAGGACCGCCGGTGCGCAGAGCACCGGGCTGCCCGTCCGTACCGCCAGGGCGATGGCGTCCGAGGCGCGCGCGTCCACCCGCGAGCCGTTGTCCAGGACGAGCGCCGCGTGGAAGACGCCGTCGACGAGCGCGACGACCTCCGACCGGACCAGCTCCACGCCGGTGGCCTCGAGCGTCGCCGCGAAGAGGTCGTGCGTCATCGGCCGCGGCGGCACCGCCCCGCTCTGCGCAGCCGCGATGGCCGTGCCCTCGGTGAGCCCCACCACGATGGGCAGCAGCCGCCGCCCCTCGATGTCGAGCAGCAGCACGACCACCTGGTCCAGGGGGGCCTGCCGGCGCACGCCGAGGACCTCGAGCTCCACCATGCCGTTGTCGCCCACGACTCCACGCTACGTCGGAACTCCGGCCCGCGGCACGCGGTCGGGCCGCCGCCGTGGCATCCGGGTCAGGGGGCGAGGTCGGCGACGCCGGCGCGCACCATGGCGGTGTGCAGCCGTCCGCACAGCTCGCCCACCTCGGCCGCGACCGACGCCGCGCGCGCCTGGCCCCCGGCGCGCTGCGCGCGCAGGGGCGCGACGATCTGGTCCACGACGGAGACCTGCCGGTCCGCCGCCGCGCGGAACGAACGAAGGTGCCGGACGTCCACCCCGTGCTCCCGCAGCGCCGCCGCGGCGACGACGACGTCGCGCGCCCACACGGGCAGGTGCCCGGACGGCGCCACGTCCACCACGCCGGCCTCGACGAGGTCCGTCACCAGCTCCTCGTCCACCCCGGCGTCCGCAGCGAGCGCCGCGACGGTGAACCGGGCACGACCACCCTGGCCGGTGCGCTCCCCGTCCCGGGTCGCGAGCCGCGGGACCACCGGCTCGGCCGCCTCGCCGGCGTCGAGGGCGGCGAGCTGGTCGCCGATCACCTTGAGGGGGAGGTAACGGTCGCGCTGCTGCCTCAGCACGTACCGCAGCCGCTCCACGTCGGCGGGACTGTACTGGCGGTATCCGCCCGCTGTCCGCCGCGGCTCCACGAGACCTTGCTCCTCGAGGAAGCGGAGCTTCGACGGTGTGACGGCGGGGAAGTCCGGCCGGAGGTCCGCGAGCACGTCGGAGATCCGCATGGTCGGCTCGCGCGACAGCCCCGGCGGCCAGGCCCGCGCCGGGCCCGGCCGGTCCGCCGACACGTCACCGGCACCCCGGCCGGACGTGGCGACCGCGTGCCCGTCCGGCCGGACCCGCTCCTCCTCGGCGACCCGGCGCGCCGCAGCGGCGCCCGAGCCGGCCGTCACGACGGGTCGCCCTGGTCGCCGCCGCCGGCGCCGCGGGCCGGGCTCGGGTGGAAGGTCATGCGGAACTTGCCGATCTGCACCTCGTCGCCCGCGCGCAGCAGCGCCTGCTCGATGCGCGTCCGGTTCACGTAGGTACCGTTGAGCGAGCCCACGTCGCGCACGACGAAGCCGCCGCCCTCCCGGACGAACTCGACGTGCTTGCGTGACACCGTGACGTCGTCCAGGAAGATGTCGGCGTCCGGGCTGCGCCCCGCGACCGTGCGGTCGTCGTCCAGGAGGAACCGCGCCCCGGCGCTGGGACCGCGCTGCATGACGAGCAGTGCCGACGTCGGGGGGAGCGCCGCCACGGCGGCCTTCTCCTCCGCCGACAGCCCGACCGGGGAGACGTCCGGCTCGACGGGCACGATCACGCCGGGACCGAAGGACATCGTCGTGTCCGCGGAGGCCCAGCGCGGGTCCTCCGACGCACGTCCGCGCGGGTCCTGCGCGTCTGCCTCGGTCATGGCTCCTCCTCGGCGGGGCGACCGGGGCCGCCCCGACGGATGGTCCGCGCGGGGCGGACGGCTGACGGGACCACGGACGGGCCCAGACGGCGACCCTGCTCCGGACACCGCCGCGTCGGTCGCCCGGGAGAAGATCCCCCGGGTCGGCGAGCCGCACGGTGCAGCCACAGCCTATGCGCAGGCCACGCCACTCGGCAGCCCCGGGACCGGCGGCCGGCCCCAGGACCGTGGGCCTCCCGCCGGGCGATCACCCGGCGATCACCTGTCGATCACCCTTCCGGCGGTACCGGCGTGGCGAACCGGGGCGTCACGGGGTCGCGCGTGGCCGTCACCTCGACCTCGTCGAGCTCGGTCACCGTGGTCGTCCCGCCCACGCCCCGGACCTGCGCCATCGCTCCTCCGGGGATCTGCAGGGCGCTGGCCATCGTGGACGGGTCGCCGATGGCGATCCACCGGTAGGGAGGCTCGATCGTCTGCCCGTCGACGACGACGACGCCCTCCGGCCCCTCGACGAAGTAGCTCGACGCCGTGAGGCGGACGTCGTTGACCTGCACCGCCTCGGCCCCGGCGTTCCGCAGCTCCTCGAGCACGTTGTAGAGCGTCAGCGGCGGGATGGCGCGCTCGGTGACGCCCAGCGTGATCCGGACGCCGGGGCCCACCGCGGGCAGCCGTCCGGCGAGGATGCCCTGGACGCGCGCCCGCTGCTGGGCGGCCTCCCGGGCCGCGAGCTGCGTGTCGGTACCCGTGACGAGCTCGGCGCGCTGCGCGCGCAGGGCCGCCACCTCGCCCTCCAGCTCGTCGCCGCGCTGGGTGACCTCGTCGAGGATCCGCACCAGCTCGTCCTGGCGCAGGGAGGCCAGACCGTCGTCGCGGTTCTGCTGGACCTGCACCACGAGCGCGAAGCCGAGCAGGGCCGCGAGGAGCGCGACCGCGAGCTGCGCCTTGGTGGCACGCGGTGCCAGGGCACGGCCGAGCGTGCGCCAGGAGCCGCTCACCGTCGGCGTCGCCGTGTGGTCGGCGGCCGGATCCGCGCTGTGGGCGGTCCGATCCGCGACCTCGTCGCGCGGCTCCGGCACGTCGTCGCGCCCGGTGTCGCCCGCTGGGCGGTGCGGGCCGTCGTCGGTCGTCATGCGCGGAACAGGTGCCGGCGGATCGCCGCGGCGTTGGAGAAGATCCGGATCCCCAGGACGACGACCACAGCCGTGGACAGCTGGGTGCCGACGCCCAGCTGGTCGCCGAGGAAGACGATGACGGCCGCGACCACGACGTTGGACAGGAACGAGACGATGAAGACCCGGTCGTCGAAGGTGCCGTCGAGGAGCGCCCGCAGACCACCGAACAGCGCGTCCAGGGCCGCGACCACGGCGATCGGCAGGTAGGGCTGGAGGACCGCCGGGACCTCCGGCTCGAGGACGAGCCCGACGAGCGCGCCGACCAGCAGACCGAGAATCGCGATCATGTCGTCCCCTCCTGCGTGATCGACCCGGACGACGATGTCACATCCGCGGGCGTGGTCGCGTACCTGAGCCCCCGCCCCGACCCCGCGGGCAGCTCGAGCGCGTCCTCCGTGGTGACCTCCGCCGTGATGCCGTAGGCGCTCTCCAGCGACACCAGGGTGGCCGCGGCGGACGACCGGGCGAACCGCGCCGCCATCGCCGCGGCGTCCCCGACGGCCTCCACCCGGTACGGCGCCGTCAGCGGGACGAAGTTCACCCAGATCGCCTCCCCCGCGGTCCGGACCGTCGTCAGCGAGGTGAGCCGCTGCCCGTTGACCGCCATCGCCTCGGCGCCCGCCGACCACAGGGCGTTGACGACCATCTTCAGGTCCACGTCCTGGACGCGGCTGTCCGGGTCGACGACGCCGTCCTCCAGCAGAGCTCCGTCGTCGAGCTCGACGACCAGGCCGGGTCCGGTCACGGACAGTGCGCCCGACAGCAGCTCGCTGCGGCGCAGCTCCGACACGAGCGCAGGGTCGGAGACGCGCAGGAGCTCCTCCTGCAGCGCGGCGATCTCCTCGGCCAGCTCCTGCCCGGTGGCCTGAAGCGCGTCGCGCTGGTCGGTCCGCTCGGTGATCTGCTCGATGAGCAGCGCCTTCCCCTCGTCCACGGCCTGGGCGGGCGCCCGCAGCGACAGGACGGCCGTCACGGTCACCAGGCCGAGGACGGCGCTCAGCGCGGCGTGCAGGACGACGCGCGGCACCGGGCCGCGGCCGTCCGGACCGTCGGCCGTCGGCCGTCGCCGGCCCAGCTCGACCGGCCGGTACATGACGTCGTTGAGCAGGCCCATCGAGGCGTCCACGGCACGGGGCGGGGGCACCCCGTCGGGACCCCCTCGCGGCGCAGCATGGGCACCGTGGCCGCCCTCGGCACGGTGGTCGCTCATGCCACCGCCCGCCCGCGCCGCAGCTCCCCCACCGCCTGGCGGACGTAGACGGCGCCGGCGAGCCAGTACAGCCCCATGCCCCACCACGCGAACGCCCAGCCCACCACGCCGGCCGTGAGGCCGACGGCGTTCTCCCACCGGGCCAGGAGCAGGAGCGGGAACGCGTACAGCAGGGCGAAGGTCCCCGCCTTGCCGACGAAGTGCACGGGGAGCGGACCGATGCCGCGCGCCATGAGGACCGCGAGCACCACGGCGAGGACCACGTCGCGGCCCACCACGGCGACGAGGACACCCGGCGGCACGATCTCCCGGGCCGTGAGCGCCACGAGCGTCACGAGGATGAAGAGCCGGTCCGCGGCGGGGTCGAGCAGCTCGCCCAGCCGTGACTGCTGACCGAGCCGCCGGGCCAGGACGCCGTCGAGCCAGTCCGTCGCGCCGGAGAACGCCAGGACCGCGAGGGCCCAGCCGTCCTGCCCCTGCCCCAGGAGCACGGCGAAGACAGGCACGAGCGCCAGGCGCAGAGCGCTGATGAGGTTCGGGAGCGTCAGGACCTTCGACCCGGCCGACGACGTCGCCGCGTCGTCGGGCGCACCGAGATCGGTCACCGTCGTCCACCGTCCCGTCCGGACCCGCCCCCGACCGACCCGGCCGACGTGCGGGCCACCTGCCGCCCCGCGTCTGGAGGGCCGGGCGCGCGCCCGACCTGCGTCGATCCTACGGGTGGCACGCCCGGGACCGTGGACCTTCGGCACCGGCGCCACCGTGTCCGGCCCCCGACCGCCCGCCGGTGCCTGACATGCTGGGGCGATGCTCGAGGTACTGACCGCGACCGGTCTGGCGACCGCGGCAGGTCTCAACGCGGGCCTGCCGCTGCTCGTGCTGGGCGCCGCCGCACGGTGGACCACGCTCGTGGAGCTCCCGGCGGGGTGGACCTGGCTGAGCGAGGGAGGGGTCCTCGCGGTCCTCGCGGTGCTCGTCCTGCTCGACGTCGTAGCGGACAAGGTGCCCGGCGTGGACCACCTCAACGACGTCGCGCAGACGGTGGTCCGGCCGACGTCCGGCGGGCTGGCCTTCGGCGCCGGGGTCGGCGCGGTGACGCCGGCGGTCCAGGACCCCGCTGCGCTCGCCGACGCCGGCGTCTGGGTGCCCGTGCTGGTCGGCGTCGTGCTCGCGCTCGTCACGCACCTGACCAAGGCCGCGGCCCGGCCGGTCGTCTCCGCGGCGACACTCGGGATCGGTGGCCCCGTGGTCAGCGCGGTCGAGGACGTCACGAGCGTGTCCCTCAGCCTCGCGGCGCTGCTCCTGCCCGTCCTCGTCGTCGTCCTGCTCCTGGTGCCCGTCGTCGTCGGCGTGCGCCTCGCCCGCCGTCGGCGGCAGGACCGGCCGCCCGCCCCCGCCTGACC
>NZ_CAMPHH010000169.1 GCF_946885855.1 uncultured Actinotalea sp.
CCTCCCGGGCGCGGCGCCGGACCTCCGCCCGCCCCCCCGGGGATGGCCCGGCCGCCCCGTGCTCGAGGGACCGGACCGTGCAGCCCGCCGGGCCGCACACCGCGACGTGCACCGTGCCCGGCGGATGACCGTCCTGCGGATCCGGCCCGGCCACGCCGGTCGTCGCGACCCCGAGGTCGGCGCCGAGCAGCGTCCTCACCCCGCGCGCCATCGCACGGGCGACGTCGGGGTGCACCGCACCGTGCTCCGCGAGCAGCGCCGCGTCGACCCCGAGGACGTCGCGCTTGACGTCCGTCGCGTAGGCGACGACGGCGCCGCGCAGCACCACCGATGCGCCGGGCACCGCCACCAGGGCGTCCGTGACCGCCCCCCCGGTCAGGGACTCGGCGATCGCGACGGTGACACCGGACGCCGTCGCCGCCCGGACGACGTCCTCCGCGACGCGGTCCGGGGCCGGCTCGTGCGAGGACCGGCTCATGCAGCCGGCGCCGGCGGCACCCCCGCCGCCCGGCGCACCTGCCAGCCACGGCGCAGGTAGTCCAGACCCGTCACGACGGTGAGCACGACCGCACCGACCACGAAGACCCAGGCCAGGACCGTGACGAAGGACGGCAGACCCTCGAGCGGCAGGAGGAAGAGGGCGATCCCGACGGACTGCAGCACCGTCTTGAGCTTGCCCCCTGGGGAGGCGGGGATGACGACGTAGCGCAGGACCGCGAACCGCATGGCCGTGATCCCGAGCTCCCGCACGAGGATGACGACGGTCACCCACCACGGCAGGTCCCCGAGCAGGGAGAGCATGACCAGCGAGGCGCCGACGAGCAGCTTGTCGGCGATGGGGTCCATGAGCTTGCCCCAGTCGGTCACCTGGTCCAGCCGTCGGGCGAGCCACCCGTCGAGCCGGTCGGTCGCGGCCGCGAGGACGAAGGCTCCCGCCGCCGCCCAGCGCCACGCTCCCCCGTCGTCGCCGTCGAGGACGAGGAAGACCACGACGAGGGGGACGAGGAGGATGCGGGCGACGGTCACCCCGTTCGCCAGGTTCCACTCCGGTGCTGCCGTCGCCACGGCACCACACTACGGCGAACGGGTGACCGCGGTCCCCCGCGTGGGGCAGAACGGGAGATATCGTCCTGGCGTGACCCGGCACGCCCGACGCCGTCGTCGGCACGGTCCCGGGGTCACCACGGTGCTGGTGGCCTCGCTCCTCGGCATGGCCGCGGGAGGGGCGCTCGCCGGAGGCTCGTTCCCCGGGTCGCCCACCGCGGCACCGACGACCGGCGCGCAGGCCGCGACCGGGGACGTCATCGCCGATGCTCGGGGGGACGGCGCCGGGCCGGGCACCGTCCCGGGTGCGCCGACCGGCCCGGACGCCCGGGACGACGGCTCCGCGGCGGGCCGGGAGCCGGGCCAGGGGTGGCCGGGCGCGGACGGGACGACCCCGACGGCACCGGCACCCGTCGAGCTCACGCTGGTCGCCGCGGGCGACGTCCTCCTCCACACCCCGGTGATCCGCTCGGCCCGCACCGCCGACGCCGGCTACGACTTCACCCCGCTCCTGGCGCCGTTGCGCCCGTGGGTGGCCGGAGCGGACCTGGCGCTGTGCCACCTCGAGGTCCCGGTCGCCCCGGACGGCACAGCCCCGTCGGGGTACCCGCTGTTCGCGGCGCCCGCGGAGATCGCCCGAGACCTGCGCGCGAACGGGTGGGACGGCTGCTCGACGGCCTCCAACCACAGCCTCGACCGCGGCCTGCCCGGTCTCCTGCGGACGCTCGACGCCCTGGACCAGGCCGGCCTCGGCCACGTCGGGACGGCCCGCAGCGCCGAGCAGGCGAGGCAGCCCCAGGTCTACGAGCTGGACCGGGCCGGCAGGACGGTGCGGGTCGCGCACCTGGCGGCGACGTACGGCACCAACGGCGTCCCGGTCCCCGGCTCGGCACCGTGGTCGGTGCAGCTCCTGGACACGGGCAGGATCGTCCAGGAGGCGGCGCAGGCGCGGGCCGCCGGCGCGGACCTCGTGGTCGTCAGCGTGCACTGCTGCGTCGAGTACGTCTCCGAGCCGACGCCGGAGCAGGACGAGATCGCCGCGTCGCTCGCCGGGTCGGGCGTCGTGGACCTCGTCATCGGCCACCACGCGCACGTGCCGCAGCCCCTCGAGCTGCTCCCGGGCGGCCCGCGCGGGGAGGGCATGTGGGTGGCCCACGGGCTCGGCAACATGATCTCCAACCAGGACGCCGAGTGCTGCACCGCCCGGACCGACTCCGGCCTGCTGCTCACCGCGACCGCGACCGTGCCACCCGACGGTCCGGTCCGGATCACAGGTGCCGCCTGGACCGCGATCACGGTCGAGCGGGACGGGGGGCACACCGTGCACCCCCTGCCCGCGAGCCGCACCGACCGCCCCGCGGGCGTGCTGGGGCCTGCGGAGCTGGCCGCCCGCTACGCGCGGGTCAGCGACGTGGTCGGCGGCAGCGCTCCCGAGCGGGACCGGCCGGCGACGCCGTCGGGCCCGCCGCCGCGCGTGGTCCCCCGGTCCTGACGCCGACGCGCAACCGCGTCAGACGCTGTGGCGCCCGGTCGCCGGGTCCAGCACCGTGGCCCGGGGCGCGTTCCCGGGTGCCCCACCGTGCTCGAGGCGGGGGTGGGGGACGACGTCGACGAGGCCCTCGTGCAGGCCGGCCGGCCGGTAGGCGAGCTGGAGCACCGGCTCGGACTGCCCGGCCCCGAAGTACCAGCCCTGCCCGTACCGCCATCCGCAGCGGTGCAGGAAGACGGCCTGCTCCGCCGTCTCGATGCCCTCGGCCACGGTGACCATGTCCATCTCCCGGGCGAGCGCGCCCAGGGCACGGGACACGCGCGCCGCGACCGGGTCCTCGGGGATCCCCGCGGCGTAGGACATGTCGAGCTTCACGCCGTCGACCGGCAGGTCCCGCAGGTACGCGAGCGGTGCCGCACCGGTGCCGAAGTCGTCCACGAGCACGGGCACGCCGGCGGCGCGCAGGTCGGCGATCTCCTGCCGCACCCGCGAGCCCGGCTGGCCCAGCCCCCCTTCCGTGAGCTCGACCACGAGGCGGCCCGCGGCGATCCCGTGCGACCGCACGTCGTCGATGACGCGGGCGACGAGCTCGCCGTCACCGAGGTGCTCGGCCGACACGTTGACCGACACCCACCGGCCGAGGTCCGCCGTCCGGGCGAGGTACTGGACCGCCTGGCGGATGACCGTCGCGTTGAGCGCCATGCCCAGGCCGGTCTCCGTGACCGTCGGCAGGAAGACCCCCGGCAGCAGCAGCCCGCGCTGGGGGTGCTGCCAGCGGACGAGGGCCTCGTGGCCGACGACGGTGCCGGTGCTGAGGTCGACGGTCGGCTGGTAGTGCAGCAGCAGCTGCCCGGCCTCGATCGCGGCCGCGAGCTCCGCCGCGACGGCGAGCTTCGACGACGCCGAGGAGCCCATCGCGGGCTCGTAGACGACGGTCCGGGAGCGGCCGTCCGCCTTCGCCCGGTACAGGGCGGTGTCGGCGGCGGCGAGCATCGCCATGGCGCTCGCCGTGATCGCCGTCGGGTCGGCCAGCGCGACGCCGATGCTGGCATGGACCGGGACGCGGCGCCGCTGCGTCCGGACGGGCGCCCGGAGCGCGCCGTGGATCGCGGCGGCGACCTCGAAGGCCACGCGGCCCGCGTCGGGGTCCTCCACGACGATGACGAACTCGTCGCCGCCGAGCCGCGCCACCGTCCCGCGCCCGGCGGTCGCGGCCCGGAGCACACCGGCCACGTGCACGAGCACCTCGTCGCCGGTCGCGTGGCCGTACGTGTCGTTGATCGGCTTGAACTCGTCGAGGTCCACGAGCACGACCGCGACGCGTCCCGTCACGTCCGGGTGGTCGAGCGCGCGCTCGAGCGCGTCCTGCATGTGCGCCCGGTTGGCGAGCCCGGTCAGCGCGTCGTGCATCGCCCGGTGCGCCAGGAGCTCCGCCTGCATCCGCGCCTCGGTGACGTCCCGCAGCTGCGCGACGAACGTCTCCGCGGCGCCGTCCTCCGTGCGGACGAGCACCACGTCGAGCACGGCCCAGACGGTCTGGCCGTCGGTGCGCTGGTAGCGCTTCTCCAGGGTGAACCGGTCGGCCTCCCCCGACAGGAGGCGGTGCACGGCCGCCCGTTCCGCCGCGCGGTCCTCCGGGTGGGACAGGGCTGAGAGGTCCCGCCCGCGCAGGGCCTTGGGCTCGGCGCCCAGCAGCTGGGAGAGAGCGTTGTTCGCCTGCTCGAGCCGCCACCGCGGGTCCAGCAGCGCCATGCCGATCGGGGCGTTCTCCATCGCGGCCTGGAACTGCTTCTCCGACCGGGCCAGCGCCGCACGGATCTGCCGTGGCCCGGTCATGTCGGCGAAGCTCGTGACGAGGTCCTGCCCGCCCTCGTGCTCCCGGGCGTGGGTCATCACCTGCACCCAGCGGATCGCGGCACCGGACGCGGGCACCGCACCGACCACGAGCGGGGGCGGCGGAGTCGGCCCCACGTACGTCTGGCGCGCGAACACCGCGGCCGCCTCGACCGGCTGCGCCGCCTCGGAGATCCAGCGCAACGGCAGGTCCTCGACGCGCACACCGACGAGCTCGGCGCGGGGGACGTCGACCAGGGCAGCCATCGCCTCGTTGGCCTCGAGCACCCCGTCGGGCCCGTGGACGACGACGCCGTCGCGACCGCCGCCGAGCACGGCCGTGAGCCGGCGCGTCAGGTCGGCGACCTGATGGTCGCGTCGCGCCACGGACCGGGCGTACCGGCGCCCGAGGAGCGTCAGCAGCACGCCCAGCAGGAGGAGGAGCAGCAGGGCGATCATCGTCGGCGCGAGGGCGCCGAGACTCAGGTCGCCGTCGGTGACCATCGCTGACCGTCGTCCGGTGCGCGCTCGTTCTCCACACCGGCACCATCGGTCAGCGCCTCGTCGTCATGACCCGTTCCCCCGGACGAGATCTCACCCGGGGATTCACCCGGCTCGCCGCGCAGCATCGCCAGCGTCGCCGGCAGGTCGTCCGGCTGGACCAGGACGTCACGCGCCTTGGACCCCTCGGAGGGACCGACGATCTCCCGCGACTCCAGCAGGTCCATGAGCCGTCCGGCCTTGGCGAAGCCGACCCGGAGCTTCCGCTGGAGCATCGAGGTCGAGCCGAACTGCGTCGTCACCACGAGCTCGGCCGCCTGCAGCAGGAGGTCCAGGTCGTCGCCGATGTCCTCGTCCACCTGCTTCTTCGCGGCGGGGGCCGCGACGTCCTCGCGGTACGTGGGCTTGAGCTGGGTCTTGACGTGCTCGACGACGGCGTGGATCTCGCTCTCCGCGACCCACGCGCCCTGCACGCGCATCGGCTTCGCGGCGCCCATGGGCAGGAAGAGCGCGTCGCCCTGGCCGATGAGCTTCTCCGCTCCAGGCTGGTCCAGGACCACGCGGGAGTCCGTCAGCGAGGACGTCGCGAACGCCAGGCGCGAGGGCACGTTCGCCTTGATCAGACCGGTGACCACGTCGACGCTCGGCCGCTGGGTGGCCAGGACCAGGTGGATCCCGGCCGCGCGGGCCAGCTGCGTGATGCGCTGGATCGAGGCCTCGACGTCCCGCGGCGCCACCATCATGAGGTCCGCCAGCTCGTCGACGATGACGAGGAGGTAGGGGTAGGGCGCGATCTTGCGCTCGCTCCCCGGCAGTGGCTTGACCTTCCCGGAGCGCACGCCGGCGTTGAAGTCGTCGATGTGCTTGTAGCCGAACATCGCGAGGTCGTCGTAGCGCGACTCCATCTCGCGGACGACCCACTCCAGCGCCTCGGCAGCCTTCTTGGGGTTGGTGATGATCGGCGTGATGAGGTGCGGGATGCCCTCGTAGAGGGTCAGCTCGACGCGCTTGGGGTCGACGAGGATCATCCGGACCTCGTCCGGCGTCGAGCGCATGAGGACCGACGTGATCATCGAGTTGACGAAGCTGGACTTGCCCGCGCCGGTCGCGCCGGCGACGAGCAGGTGCGGCATCTTGGCCAGGTTCGCGACGACGTACCCGCCCTCGACGTCCTTGCCGACGCCGATGACCATGGGGTGCTCGCTGCGTCGCGCCGAGGAGGAGCGCAGGACGTCGCCGAGCGAGACCGTCTCGCGGTCCGTGTTCGGGATCTCGATCCCGATGGCCGACTTCCCCGGGATGGGCGAGAGGATCCGCACGTCGGCGCTCGCCACCGCGTAGGAGATGTTGCGCCCGAGCGCCGTGACGCGCTCGACCTTGGTGCCCGAGCCCAGCTCGACCTCGTACCGGGTGACCGTCGGGCCGCGCGTGAACCCGGTCACCTGGGCGTCGATCTCGAACTGCTCGAAGACACCGGTGAGCGCCTCGACGACCCGGTCGTTCGCGGCCGACCGCACCTTGTGGGCCATGCCCTTCGCCAGGAGCGACTCGGCAGGGAGGGTGTAGACGACGTCGCCGGAGAGCATCGGCTGCTCGCCGCGAGGCATGGGTTCGGGCATCCTCGGCGCGGTCTCGCCCACAGGGCCGCTCCTGGCGACCACCGACGTCGCGACGTCGTCCTGCGCCGGGACCACCTCGGTGACGTCGGCGTCGGGCGCCTGCTCCCCCGGGGCGGCCGGCTCCGTCACCGCCGCCGACTCGAACGCCTCGTCACCCGCGAACGTGCCGTGGGCCGCCCGGGCGGCGGCCGCGGCGTCGTCGTCGGCCGCGCGGCGACGGCCGGGCAGACGACGCCTCGGCCGGGCCGCGTCCTTCTCCTGCTGCTGGGCGAGCGTGGGGAGGTCGGCGAGCGACTCGTCGTCCGGCTCGGTGCCCTCGGGGTGCCGACGCCCCGTCGCCCAGTGGTAGGCGGACCGCAGGCGTGGCCCGATCTGGTGCACCGGCGTCGCGGTGACGACGAGGAGGCCGAAGAACGCGAGGAGGAGCAGCAGGGGCACGGTCACCCAGGCGGTCAGCAGGGCCTCCAGCGGGGCGGCGGCCACGAAGCCCAGGACGCCGCCCGCGGCCCGGACCGGCTCGAACCCGTCACCGGGCGAGGGCACGCCGGCCGACAGGTGGACCAGTCCGCAGACGGCGAGCACGACGGCCGCCATCCCGATGACGATGCGCCCGTTGGCCTCGACGCGGTCGGGGTGCCGCATGAGCCGCACGGCCGCGGCGAGGAGGAAGAGCGGCACGGCCACGCCGACGACGCCGAAGGTCCCGGCCACGACGGCGTGGATGACGTCACCGGCGGCGCCGGACAGGGCCCACCACTCCCGCGCGGCGACGACGACGGCCAGCCCGAGGAGGACGAACGCCGCACCGTCGCGGCGGTGAGCCGGGTCCAGGTCCCGGGCTCCGTGACCGATGCGCCGTGCCGTGCCGCCGACGAGGTGGGCGCTGCCGAGGAACACGCCGCGGACGATCCGGACCGGCAG
>NZ_CAMPHH010000170.1 GCF_946885855.1 uncultured Actinotalea sp.
GAGCGCACGCCGCCGCGCGAGGTGCCCGGCGTGCTCGCGGCGCGGGGCGGCGGGCGTCCCACCGCGCGCGGCGGACGAGCGGCCTCCGCTCGGCGCCGCGGTGGCGCGACGGACCGGGGGAGGGGTCGGCGAGCCGGGCGCTGCCGGGGGAGCCGTGGCCGCGCGCTTCACCTCAGGGGCGCCGGTGCCGGCACGGGGTGCCTGCGACCTCGGACCGGGCCCCGTGCGGTGCCCCGCGGGAGGCGGAGGAGACGTCGGCGCCGGCGGGGGCGCGGAGCGCCGTCGGCCGTCCTGCGGGGTGATCATCCGCCCGGCGGCGGCCACCTCCGCGGGCAGTCGCATGGGGACGACCCGCGGCTGCAGGGCCGCGGCGGCCGCGCCCGGCCGGTGGGACTGCTCGTCCGGGACCCGCTGCACGGCGCGGCGCAGCGTCCGCGGGGGCAGGTCCTCGACGGGGCCGGGCGCGGCCAGGTCGGGGCTCCACCACCGCGGTGCGCGCACGGCACCGACGGTGCTCGCGGCACTGCTCGCGGCCCCCGCGGTGCCGCCTCCCGCAGGGGCGCCGGTTCCCTCGCCGCCGCGCGCGCTCGCGCGGACGGTGGTCGGCGCCGCCAGGGCGCGGCGGACCACGAGGGACCGGCCCGCCGTCGCGGCGAAGCGACCGGCCCCGACGGCGACCGACCCCAGCAGCGCCGGACGCCGGCGGCCACCCACGGGCCCGGGTCGCCGGAAGCGCGCGGCGGCGGCGTGCCCGAGGGCGGTCGCGGACGGCGCCGACGAGGGCGCGGGGGTGAGGGGCGCGACGTCGTCGGGCCGCGCCGTGAGGACGGCGTCGCTCATGTGGCCTTCTTGGTCAGCGCGCGGAAACCGTTGTGCGCGACCTCGAGCGACTCGACGAGCTGCGCGTCGCTGTCGACGCTGAACTCCGGCCCTGTCCAGCGCACCGCGAACACCTCGTCGAACTCCCAGGCGCGCAGGCGCTCGCCGGTGTAGCTCAGCGCCGTGACGGCCCCCGTGCTCCGGGTGACCTTGTTGCCGTTGGCCGCGAAGCCCTGGCCCGAGGAGTTCGCGACCCAGGTGAACAGGGCGTCGCTCGCGACCATGCCCCGCGTGAAGACGAGGTTGGGCCAGTGCAGCGTGCCGGGCAGCTTGTGCACGTAGCCGTTCTCGCCGCCCTCGACGTAGTGGTGCACGTCGACGGTCAGCTGCAGGCCCGTCACCTCCCGGAACGTCCCGATCTCGACGCCGTCGACCTCGAAGAGGAACCACCCGGCCGTCGTGGGCTCGCCACCGAGCGGAGTGTCAGCCGTTGACACCGTCCCTCACCGCCTCCCACGCGCGTTCGTTCAGGGCCGAGACCGCCCGGACGAGCCGGACACGGTCCAGGTGCTCCAGGTCCAGCAGGTCGGCCAGGGGCCAGTGCAGGTGGTAGGCGAGGTAGGCGATCTCCTGCCAGAGCGCCTCCGCCGGGTAGCGCAGCACGGGTCACCGGCCGTCGGACGGGATCTCCTCGATCGCCGAGCGTCGGCCCGGCACCGGGGACCAGCTCGGCGCGGCCGCGGCCGCCGGCACCTCCGACTGCTCCGCAGCCGTCGACGGGTCCGACGCCGGTGCGCCCGAGCCGGACGGCGCGGACACCTCGGACGGCGGCGAGCTCTCCGACGCGGGCGACGCGTCGCCGGCCTCCGAGCGGCCGGCGTCGCGCGGCACGGAGGTCGTCACCGGGCCGGCGGCGTCGCGCTGGGCGGCGAGGAGCTCCTCGTACTCCGCCTGGCTGCCGAAGTTGATGACGCCGTAGAAGTCCTGCAGGAACGCCAGGTCGGCGGCGAAGAGCCCCTCGATCTCGCGTGCCGTCACCAGCTCCAGCGTGCCGAGCCGTTCGACGACCCGCGCCAGGACGACGATCGTCAGGCGCGGGTCGTCGGGTCCGTCGATCATGGGGTCGCGCAGCGGCTCGAGCTCGTCCCGAGCGGTCGCCAGACGCATGACCCCGTCGCGGTGGACCACACCCTGCGCGTCGACGTAGCCGCGCGGCAGGGTGAACTCGTAGCGGGTCTGCAAGGTCACTTGACCCGCTCGAGGCGCTCGATGACCATCGTGATGGTCTCCTTGACGACCTCGGTGCTCTCGACGCTCAGCTGGTCGGTCGAGATCTTCGACGGCCACGCGTTGAAGAAGTTGAACCGGGCCACCTCGTTGCGGGCGGAGTCGTACAGCACGATCGAGCCGTTCTTGCGCTGGCCCGCGCGGTCGGTGGCGACCAGGCCCATGCCGCGGATGTCGTTGAACCACTTCCACAGCTTGTCGTTGCCCGAGTCGAGCGGGGCGACGCGGGTGAGGGTGAGGTCCGAGGTCTGGGTGTAGCTGCCCAGCCCCTTGATCTCCTCGAGCATGCCGCCCTTGCCGGACACCTTGGACCGGCTCACGGTCACCTCGATGTCCAGGCCGCTGACGCTGATGAGCGTCGAGATGACCTCGCCGTCGACCTCCAGGAAGAAGTTCTGCGCGACGATCGGGTCATTGGTGAAAAGTCCGTCGACCACTGGTGCTCCTCAGTCTTGTGGTGGAGGTCCGGGCGCGCGGCGGGCGCGCCCGGACCGGGTGCTTCGGGTGGACCGCAGGTCAGTTCGCGGACTGCTTCGTCTGGCTGATGCGGAAGATGACGAACTCGGCCGGCTTGACCGGCGCGAGGCCCACCTCGACGACGAGCTTGCCCGCGTCGATCGACTCCGGCGGGTTCGTCGTCGCGTCGCACTTGACGAAGAACGCCTGCTGGGCCGAGGCGCCGAAGAGGGCGCCGGCCTTCCACAGCCCGTTGAGGTAGCCGGTCAGCGTGCGGGTCACGCCCTCCCACAGGGTGACGTCGTTCGGCTCGAACACCGCCCACTGCGTGCCGTCCATGATCGTGGACTCGACCATGTTGAAGAGGCGGCGCACGTTGATGTACTGCCAGTCGGTGTCCGAGGCGAGGGTCCGGGCGCCCCAGATGCGGATGCCGCGCGTGCCGAACGGCCGGATGCAGTTGATGCCGATCGGGTTGAGCAGCGACTGCTCGTTCTGGGTGATGTTCCGCTCGACGTCGAGCACGCCGCGCAGGGTGTCGTTGGCCGGGGCCTTCCACACGCCGCGGGTGTCGTCCGTGCGCGCCCACACGCCGGCGACGTGGCCCGACGGCGGGATGAGCTTCTGGGCGTCGCCGTTCGTGCCGACCGGGTTGTCGACGACGATCCACGGGTAGTACAGGGTGGCGAACGCCGAGTCGTACATCGCCGTCTCGGACCGCCACTCCTTGATCTCCTGGGGGCCCATCCCGGGCGGTGCGTCGAGGATCGCCATCCGGTTCGGGTGCTGCTCGCAGTGGGCGATGAGGGCCGTCTGGACGGCCTTCCACAGGCCGAGGTCGACGGTGCCGTCCTCCTTGGTCGCCGCGGTGACGAGGTCGGGGACGATGACCATGGTGACGTCATCGGCGATCGCGAGACCGTTGATGCCGGTGCGAGCGGACTCGGAGCCGGCGAACTTGCGGCCGTTGACCGGCACGGGCACCGGGGCGGCCTTCTCCAGCTGGTAGGTGCCGGGGCGCATGAGCTCGAGCTGCGACGCGAGGTCCGCGTCCTGGTCGAGCGCGACCTCCACCTTGACCTGGGTGGACGTCTTGTTGATGACGGTCGCGGCGTCGCGGTCGCCGCCCAGGGTCAGGTCGGAGAAGGACTCGACCTCCTCGCCGCCCACGACGATGCGCAGGGTGAACGGGGCCGGACCGTCGTCGTCGGCGGCGGGCTCCTGGTTCTCCACGACCACGGTGATGTCGGCGTCCGGCTCCACGCTCGTGATCTGCAGCGGCATGCCGAGCGAGCGGTCCGCGGCGGGGAGCGCCAGGCGTGCGGGCTCGCCGGCGGGCGCCGAGTGCGGCACCCGGACGATGTAGGCCAGGCTGCCGCCGTTCTGGAAGAACCCGAACACGGACAGCGGCAGCATCGCGTCCTTGGTGAAGCCGCCGTAGAGGTTCTCGAACTGCGTCCAGCTGGTGACGAGCCGCGGGGCCAGGCCCTCGGGGTCGTTCGGGTCGGACGGTGCGCGCTCGGTGAAGCCGACGAACGCGGCGACGGCGGTCGGCGCCGACGCGAGGACCTTCTGCGAGGAGGGGACCTCCTCGACGTACACGCCAGGTGCGGTGTAGGTGGGCACGGGTCTCCTCGGACTCTCGCCGCCACTGGTCTGTCCTGTGGCGATTTCACCGCCGAACGTAGGAGCGCGGGGGTACCGGCAACATCGGTAATCCCTACCGATGTTGCCGGTGTCACAACCCCCGGGGGCATTGCGGGACCACCTGCGGTTGCGCGATGCTCACGATCTGGTAATTGGACCGGCAAGCGGCCATGATCAGGAATACTGGGTCCCGGCGGGGCGCCGGCGCCCGGGGGTCGCCGTCGTCGACGTCGCCCGTGGAGGGAGTCCCGTGAGCCAGGTCGCCGACGGGACGCCGGTCCCCACCGCCGACGAGGCCGGCCCGACGGACCGTGCCGACCGGGCCGTCGCGCCCCGACGCGCCCGTCAGGGGCGCGCGCCCGCACCGGCCACTGCCCGCGACGGGTGGACGCACCTCCCGCGACCGACGGAGCTCGAGGCCCTTGTCGAGGCCCTCGGCCTGGGGCGGTCCGCCGTCGTCGTGGGCCCGGTCGGGGTCGGCAAGACGCACCTGGTCGACCGGGCGCTGGCGGAGCTCGCGGCGCGCCGGGCCGGTCCTCCGCCGGGCGCGACGCCGCTGATCGTGCCCCGGGCGCACAGGCTCCCGACCGACGGAGGCCGGGTCCCCGCGCCGGCGCTCCCCGCGGGTGCGGCCGATGCCCTGGTGGAGGCGCTCGGCGCGGAGGGGCTCGCGCGCCTGGAGCGCGACCTCGCCAGGGCCCTCGACGCGGCGCCTTCGGAGGTGCCGTCACCGGGCAGCGGGTGGCTGGACGACGTCGTCGTCGTGTCCGGCAGCACCGGGGACGCCGACACCCCGCTGGCCCTCCTGGACCCGCGTCTGGCCGAGGTGCCGGTGACCTGGTCGGGCGACGGTCGGTCCCAGGCGGTCGTGGTCCCGGACGAGCCGGAGCTGGATCCCGTGCTCGTGCGCGTCGAGGACGCGCACCTGCTCGAGCCCGTGAGCGCCCGCACGCTCGCCCTCCTGGCGCGTCAGGGGAGGGTGCAGGTCGTGGCGACCGTCCGTCCTGCCGGCGCGAGCCAGTCGCCGTGGATGGAGCTGTGGAAGGACGGCGTCGCGGAGCGCGTCGACGTCCTGCCCTTCACCCCGCAGGAGACGGAGTCCCTGCTGCGGGGCGTCCTCGGCGGGCCGACGACGTCCGACACTGGGCGGCGGATCTGGGACCAGACGCGCGGCATCCCGTTCTACGTCAGGGAGCTGCTCCGGTCGGAGCGGGAGTCCGGGGCGCTCGTGGAGCGGGACGGTATCTGGCTGGGGGTCGCGCGGGTCCCGCCCGGTGCCCGGCTGCTGGACCTCGTGCGACGCGACCTCGCCGAGCTGGACCCCGCGACCCGCGAGGCGCTCGACCTCATCGCCCTCGCCGAGCCGGTACCGGCGAGCCGGCTGGCCGACCTCGTGCCGGACGAGGTCCTGGAGCGGCTGGTGCGCGACGGCGTCGTGGCCGTCGCCCGTGACGTCGGCGGGGAGGACAGTCTCGTCCCCGAGGCGCGTGTCGTGCCGCCGATGTACGGGGAGGCGGTGCGCGCGCTCGTGCCCCTCGAGCGTCGGCGTCGGCTGCTCGCCGCGGTGCGCGGGTCCCGACCGCCGCTGTCGACGGCGGGTGAGACGCGGGCAGGCCTGCTGCGGTCCGTCGTCTGGGCGCTCGAGTGCGGCGTCCTCGAGGCTCCGGCGCGGCTCGTCGCGGCGATGCGCGCCGGCCTCGCGCTGCACCGGCCCGACCTCGTCGTCCAGATCGGGCACGCCGCGCTCGAGGCCGGCGGTGGGACCGACGCGGTCATGGCGGACGTGCTCCTCCTGCGGGCGCAGGCGTGGCGCCTCCTGGACCAGCCGGCGCGGGCGTCCCGGGACCTGGCCGAGGTGCCGTCCTACCTCGCCGGTCAGCTCGAGCAGGCCGGTCAGGCGTTGCGCGCGGTCCGGTGGGCCGACCAGGAGGCCGACCTGCGGCAGTTCTCGGACGGCGACGCGGACGCCGCCGTGGCGATCCTCGACGACGCCCGGGACCGGCTCGGCGGCGCGCCCGACCCGGCGGTCCTGGAGGTTCTCGAGACCGCCCGGCTGCGGCGCCTCGCGTGGGCGGGCCGCCACGCGGAGGTGCTGCCCGAGGCGCTCGGCCGGCTCTCGTCGCCGGTCATGGCCGGGGTGGAGGTCCTCCGGCTGGTCGGGCCGACCGCCCTGGGCCTGGGGCAGTCCGGCCGGTTCCCCGAGGCGCTCCGGCTCGTCGCCCGTCACCTGCCGACGGCGGTCGCCCACCAGGAGGAGCTGCCCTGGCTGGCCGCGGAGATGGAGGTCGCGGAGTTCCTCGTCCACCTGTGGTCCGGCGACGTCGAGCGGGCCGAGACCCTCATGCGGCCGCACGCGCGGCCGCGGAACTTCTTCTCCGGCTACTACGCCTTCAGCAACATGGGCACCGGCCTCGTCCTGGCCGCCCACGGTCAGTGGAGCGACGCGTGGCGGGAGCTGCGGCTGGCCGGCGCGCGGTTCTCGGTCGTCGACCCCACCGGGCTGTCCGCCTACGCCCTCGCGGTGCAGGCCGTCGCCGCAGCGGCCGTGGGGGAGGTGCCCGCGGCCCGGCAGCTGCTCGCCGAGGTGGCCCGGACGCCGCTGCGCGCCGCGGGTGCCGTCGAGTCGGACGTCCGCCTCCACGTCCTGGACGCCGGCGCATGGCTGCGGCGCGACGGGCTGCGCGCCGACGCGCTCGCGCTCGCTCGCTGGTGCGCCGAGCGGGGTCTGCGCCGCACCGAGGGCGAGGCGCTGCACCGGGCCGTCCTGGCCGGCCACCTGGTGGGCGCGCCCGACGCGACCGACGACGCCGTCGTCGAGCGTCTGGAAGAGGTGGTGCGCGGCCTCGACGGCGACCGTCCCCGCGCGCTCGCGGCCCATGCCCGTGCGGTCCTCGCCCGCGACGAGCAGATGGTCGTCTCCGCCGCGCGCGAGCTCGGCCGGTGCGGGCTGTGGCTGCCGACGGCGGCCCGGTCGGGCGTGCTCACGCGCCGCGAGCGCGAGATCGCCGGCCTCGCCGCCGGGGGTCTGAGCAGCCGGGAGATCGCGCAGCGCCTCACCCTGTCGGTGCGGACGGTCGACAGCCACCTGTCGCGGGTGTTCGCGAAGCTGGGCGTGCGCAGCCGCCAGGAGCTGGGCCCGGCGCTGCGGGGCTGAGCCCGGTGGTGCGCGTCGCACCGACGCCGGGGCCGGAGCCGC
>NZ_CAMPHH010000171.1 GCF_946885855.1 uncultured Actinotalea sp.
GCATGCCGAACGGGACGTGCTGGTCCGGGCGCTGGCGGGGCTGAGCCCGCAGCGCCGGCGGGTCGTCGTGCTGCGGTACGTCATGGACCTGTCCGAGCAGCAGGTCGCCGATGACCAGAACGTCTCGGTCGGCGCGGTGAAGTCCGCGGCGTCGCGGGGACTGCGGGACCTGCGTCGGCTGCTGGGCGAGACCGACGGCACCGCCGTGGCACGAACCGGGGAGGCGTGATGGACGACCAGACGGTCGAGGACCGGCTGCGGCGGCTCGGGGCCGCGGACCCGCCGGTCGCGGTCGATCATGCACGCGTGCTGCAGGTGGGTCGACGGCGGCGCCTGGCGCGCCGGGCGGGAGCCGGAGCGGCGGCGTTGGCCATCGTGGTCGCCGGCGCACCGGCGGTCGCGATGCTCGCGCCGGACGTGAGCCCGCAACCCAGCACGGGAGGCGAGGCGCGCCCGGCGCGGACCGCGGTACCGCAGGACGCCACCGAGGAACCCGCCCCAGCCGTGCCTCGACCGGACGACGGCATGGACGACGCCGCCATCTGCAGCGGGTTCGGGGACGTGCTGACGATCGTGACGAACGCCGATGCCGGCCTGGCCGACGGCCGGATGGAGACGCAGGAGCGTGACGGCTGGTACCAGCTGGCGACCCGCGTGCTCGATCGTCTGCCATCCGACGAGGACAGCGCCGTGCGCGCTGCGATCGGCGAGCTGCAGGAGATCGCGCCGGCGGCCCCTGCCGGCGCCGTCTTCGATCCAACAGGTGTGCGCTCCCGAGCCTGGAACGACGCCGAAGCCGCCCTCGGCAGCGCCTGTGAGGACGTGGGTGCTCCATTGGCCATCACGATGTTCACCGGGGGGTGAGGCATATGAGGAGAGTCCCGGGCCGTCGTACGAGCCGGCGCGCCGCCGCGGTGGCAGCCGTGGTCCTGTCGAGCGCGACCATGACCGGGTGCAGCTCCACGCTGGGCCTGCCGGGTTCCTCGCCCGCATCCCTGGGCGAAGAGAGCGCGCGGACCTCCATCGACGACCTGCTGGCACCGGCCGTCTTCCACTCCTACGCCCACGACGTCGTCACGTTCGCCGAGCACGTCTACGCGGCAGCCGAGGGCAGCCGCATCCTCATGCTCGGTGTCGAGGAGGTGAGTGCCGACCGGCACGTCGCCGGCGAGCCGATCGGCTGGATCGCCATGGGCCTCACCGTCCCCGACGAGCGAGCCCCGCAGGGGTACTGGGGCGGACCGGTCGAGCAGGACCCGGGTCCGCACTGCTTCTGGGTCGCGTTCACCAACTGGGGCGTGGAGGACGTGCGCGGCGTGGACTGTCCCGACGAGCTCGTCGCCGTACCCCCACCGCCATCCCGACGTCCCCGGATCGCGATCAACGCCGAGGAGGCCGTCCGGGCGGCGCTCACGGCCCTGCCCGATGACCTCCCGCCGGACACAGAGATCGTCGCAACGGTGGAGGCACTGCTGGAGCCGCACCTGAATGGCGTCACGCCTCTGGCAGAGGTCACTGCCAGTGTGCAGGGCGGGATGGTCGCCGTCGCCACGGGCGACGACGCCGACTGCGTCCTCATGACCCGTTCCGAGAGCGGGGAGGTGCACGACGTCTACGTCCCGTCGGTCTACTTCAGGCCCGGCGAGCTCGGCTGCCGGGCCAGTACGGCCTTCGCCGACCTGCGGCCACCGCACTGACCCGTTCACCCGTCGGTCCCTCCGCAGGCTGGAGGGCGCGGGAGGGCAGGCGTCCCGGCCAGACGTGCACCGATCGTCGCCTCATCAGCTCGCGATCGACGATCCGTCGCGGCGGGCCCAGGTCCACGCGGCGCGCAGGATGAAGGCGAGGATCAGCACCTCGACCCCGATGGTGAGGGCGTAGTAGAGCGCCCACTCCGCGGACGCCCCCGCAGCGTTGAAGACCATGACCGGGATGTAGAGCGCCGCCACGACGAGGTTGGTGGCTCGGTTGGCGCGGGCGGGCAGCGTCAGGGACAGCAGCACCATCAGCGCCGGGATCCCGATGACGACGAAGAAGACGGACATCAAGGACGGGCTGATGTCGAACTCGTAGATGACCCCCTCCCGGATGCTGTCGATCTCACCGGGCTGGTAGAGGTGGAAGTAGTCGATGTAGATGACGAGGAACATCAGGCTCGTCCATGCAGCGGCAATTTTGGCCTGCACGGGGACGGGCGCGGTGTCGAGGGTGCTCAGCGCGGTGGTCGGGTGGCTCATCAGGCCTTCTCTCCAGGGGGAACGGCGATCCGTACAGCGTACGTCGTACGCCGTACTATTAACGTACGCTGTACGGTTGTCAAGCCGTCCCAGGGAGCGAGGAGACCCGTGCCGGAGAGGAAGCAGCGCCGCAGCGCGTCGGACGCAGGGCTGAGCAAGCAGCGGGTCGTGGCCGAGGCGATCCGGCTCGCCGACCGCGAAGGGGTCGACGGGCTGAGCATGCGGCGGCTGGCCGACGCGCTCGGCGCGGGCGCGATGTCGCTGTACCACTACGTGGCGAACAAGGACGAGCTGCTCGACGCCATGATCGACGTGGTCTTCGGGGAGATCGAGCTGCCTGCCACGGGGACCGACTGGCGGTCGGCGATGCGTCGGCGGTCCGTGTCCGCCCGGCAGGTGCTCGCACGCCACCCGTGGGCGATCGGCCTCATGGAGTCCAGGACGTCGCCGGGACCCGCGCACCTGCGCCACCGCGAGGCGGTCACCGCGTGCCTGCGCCAGGCGGGCTTCTCGGTCCTCATGGCGACGCACGCCAACTGGTTACTCGACGTCTACGTCTACGGGTTCGCGCTGCAGGCGGCGAGCCTGCCGTTCGACACCGCCGACGAGTTCGCGGGCGTCACGGAGGACGTCTTCATCCCGCAGCTCGCCGCCGACGAGTTCCCCTACCTCAACGAGTCCGCCGCGGCGCTCGTCGCGGCCGGCTACGACCCGGCCGGAGAGTTCCTCTTCGGCCTGGACCTCGTGCTGAACGCGCTCGAGCCCCTCAGGGACTCCGCCTAGCGATCGGGCGCGGAAGGCCCGGGCGACGCGTCACGCCCGCCGCGCGTGCAGCCCGTCCAGCGCCAGCTCCACGACGGCGTGCACGATCTCGTCGTCCCGCGACCCGTGCCCCACACCCGTCCCGCTCGCAGCCCCCGGACCCGCCGGGCGATACCACTCGACCAGCGAGTTGACCATGCCGAAGAGGAGCCGGGTCACCAGCCGCGGTTCGACGTCGGACCGGATCTCCCCCGCGTCCATCGCGGCCTGGACCAGCCCGGCGAGCCGCGCGTCGAAGGAGCGGCGCCGCTCGAGCGCCTCCCGCTCGACCGCGGTGTTGCCCCGCAGCCGCAGCAGCAGCGTCACGTACGGCAGCTCCGCCAGCAGCACCTCGGTGGTGCGGCGCAGCACGCGCTCGAGGCGGCGGACCGCGCCGTCGTCGTGCCGTCCCTCCTCGGCGAAGACACCCTCCAGCGCGTCGAGCGCGCGGTTGACCGCCAGGCGCAGCAGCTGCTCCTTGCCGCTGACGTGGTGGTAGAGCGAGGACTTCGTCAGGCCGCTGGCGCGCGCGAGGTCCTCCATGCTGGCGGCGTCGTAGCCGCGCTCGAGGAAGACCTGGGCGACGACGGCGACGAGGTCGTCCTGGGTGTAGCGCGCCGGGCGGCCGCGGCGCGGGCGCGGAGCAGCCTCGGCCGACGACGACGCCCCGCCGGGCGGCTCCGCTGCAATTGACACGGCTCCAGTCTGCCCGAAGAATCGCTACCGAACGTTCGTTCGGTAATTGCACCGATCGACACCCGAGTTCGGCACCCGGGCGGCAGCGCTGCCGCCCGGACGAGGAGGCCCCGTGCAGGTCGACACCCCCACGCAGGCGGAGCAGGAGCTGCAGGAGCGCTTCGACCGGATGATCGCGGACGAGGTCCGCATCGAGCCGCGCGACTGGATGCCCGAGGGCTACCGCAGAACCCTCGTGCGCCAGATCGCCCAGCACGCGCACTCGGAGATCATCGGCATGCAGCCCGAGGGCAACTGGATCACCCGCGCCCCGAGCCTGCGCCGCAAGGCGATCCTCATGGCCAAGGTCCAGGACGAGGCCGGCCACGGGCTGTACCTCTACTCCGCCGCCGAGACGCTCGGGGTCGACCGCGAGGAGCTCCTCGACCTCCTGCACGAGGGCAAGCAGAAGTACTCCTCGATCTTCAACTACCCCACGCTGACCTGGGCGGACATGGGGGCGATCGGGTGGCTCGTCGATGGTGCGGCGATCATGAACCAGGTCCCGCTGTGCCGCTGCTCCTACGGCCCGTACGGCCGCGCGATGGTCCGGATCTGCAAGGAGGAGTCCTTCCACCAGCGGCAGGGCTTCGAGATCCTGCACACCCTGTCCCGCGGCACCCCGGCGCAGAAGGCCATGGCGCAGGATGCCGTGAACCGGTTCTGGTGGCCCTCGCTCATGATGTTCGGCCCGCCGGACACCGCCTCCACGCACTCCGAGCGCTCCATGGCCTGGGGCATCAAGCGGTTCAGCAACGACGAGCTGCGGCAGCGGTTCGTGGACATGACCGTCCCGCAGGCGCAGGCGCTCGGGCTCACCCTCCCGGACGCGGACCTGCGATGGGACGAGGAGGCGGGCCACTACGCCTTCGGGGAGATCGACTGGTCCGAGCTGGACCGGGTCATCCGCGGGGACGGGCCCTGCAACGCCCAGCGACTGGAGCGCCGTCGGACCGCACACGAGGAGGGCGCCTGGGTGCGGGAGTCGGCCGAGGCCTACGCGGCCAAGCACGCCGCGCCGTCGTCGGCGGCGGGGAGCGCGGCATGAGCGCACCGGCGACGCCCCGCCCGCCGCACGGCTGGCCGCTGTGGGAGGTGTTCGTCCGGTCCCGCCGTGGCCTGTCGCACCAGCACGTCGGCAGCCTGCACGCCCCCGACGGCGAGATGGCGCTGCGCAACGCCCGCGACGTCTACACGCGCCGCGGCGAGGGCGTGTCCCTGTGGGTCGTCCCGTCGTCGGCGATCGTCGCGTCGAGCCCGGACGAGCAGGACCCGTTCTTCGACCCCGCGCTGGACAAGGCCTACCGGCACCCCACCTTCTACGAGGTGCCCGAGGGGGTCGAGCACCTGTGAGCACCCCCGCCCCCCGACCGGCACCAGCGCCCCGGCAGGACGTCATGCCGACGACGCCGCCCCTGGTCGCCTACCTCCTCGGCCTCGGCGACGACCCCCTGATCCTCGCCCAGCGCCTCGGCGAGTGGATCACCCGCGCGCCCCAGATCGAGGAGGACATCGCGCTGGGCAACATCGCGCTGGACCTGCTCGGCCAGGCCCGGGTGCTGCTGACCCGCGCCGGCGAGCTCGAGGGCGCCGGCCGCGACGAGGACGACCTCGCCTACCTCCGCGACGAGCGCGAGTTCCGCAACGTCTGCCTCGTGGAGATCCCCAACGGGGACTTCGCCGTCACGATCGCGCGGCAGCTCGTCTTCTCCGCCTACCAGTACGAGCTCTGGACGGCGCTGCGGACCTCGGGCGAGCCCGTCCTCGCGGACCTCGCCGCCAAGGCGGTCAAGGAGGTCACCTACCACCGCGACCACGCCACGCAGTGGGTGCTGCGCCTCGGCGACGGCACCGACGAGGGCCACCGACGCATGCAGGCGAGCCTGGACCGCGTCTGGCCGTACGTCGACGAGCTGTTCGCGCCCGACGACGTCGCGGCGCAGCTCCCGGGTGTCGCCGCCGACCCCGCGGCGCTCCGCGAGCCGTGGGGGCGGTACGTCGAGGCCGTCGTCACCCGCGCAACGCTGACCGTGCCGACGCCGACGTGGCACTCCCGCGGCGGCCGCGTGGGCCTGCACACCGAGCACCTCGGGCACCTCCTGCCCGAGATGCAGCACCTGCACCGCGCGCACCCTGGGGCCCGGTGGTGATCGCGATGGCGGCGAGCCAGAACCCGACGACGGCGCCGCAGCTCCCCACCCCGAGCGGCGCACCGACGCCCGACGCCGCCCACCTGCGCGCCGCCGCGGGCGCGGTGCCGGACCCCGAGATCCCCGTACTGACGCTGGACGACCTCGGGATCGTCCGCGCGCTCGCCGTCGCCGAGGACGGGACCGTCGAGGTCCGCCTCACCCCCACGTACACCGGCTGCCCCGCCACCGAGGTCATCGCCGCCGACGTCGCGCGCGCCCTGCGGGAGGCGGGCGCCCTCGACGTCGTCGTCCGCACCGTGCTCGCCCCCGCCTGGACGACCGACTGGATCACCGAGGCGGGCCGCACGAAGCTGCGCGAGTACGGCATCGCGCCCCCGGACGGGACCGGCCCGGTCGCACCGGGCGTGGTGGCCTTGGCGCTCTCCGCCCGCTGCCCGCGCTGCGGGTCGCTGCGTACCCGGGAGATCAGCCGCTTCGGCTCGACCCCGTGCAAGGCGCTGTGGTCCTGCCGCGACTGCGGCGAGCCCTTCGACTCCTTCAAGGCGCTGTGATGGCCGGCGTCCCGAGGACCGAGGCCCTGAC
This sequence comes from uncultured Actinotalea sp., assembly GCF_946885855.1. Next base: position 6,509 of record NZ_CAMPHH010000171.1, read on the forward strand.
GGCGGACCCCACCGGCACGGCCCCGGCCGACGCCCCGACCCCCGGACGCCGGCACGCCGCGTTCCACCGGCTGCGCGTCGCGGCCGTCGACCGGCTCACCGACGACGCCGTCGCCGTCACCTTCGACGTCCCGGAGCACCTGCGCGAGGCGTTCCGCTTCCGCGCCGGCCAGCACCTGACGGTCCGGGCGCCGCAGCTGGAGGGCGACATCCGCCGGACCTACTCGATCTGCGCGCCCGCGACGGGCGGGACGCTGCGCATCGGCGTCAAGCGCATCCCCGACGGCGTCTTCTCGGCGTTCGCCGGCGAGCGCCTCGCCGCCGGCGACGAGCTCGACGTCATGACGCCGCTGGGCACCTTCTCCCCCGACCTGGACCCGGCACGGGCCCGCCGCTACGTCGCGGTCGCCGCCGGCTCCGGGATCACCCCGGTCCTGTCGATCCTCGCGACCGCGCTGGCGGTCGAGCCGCGCAGCACCGCGGCGCTGGTCCTCGCGAACCGCCGCCCCTCGACGATCATGTTCCTGGAGGAGCTCGAGGCGCTGAAGAACACCCACCCCGAGAGGTTCCAGCTCCTGCACGTGCTCAAGGAGGAGGGCCCTGAGGTCGAGCTGCTGTCGGGCCGGCTGGACCCCGAGCGGCTGGACCGGATCCTCGACACCCTGCTCCCGCCCGACGACGTCGACGCGTGGTACCTGTGCGGGCCGCTCGCCCTCACCGACGCCGTGCGCGGGGTGCTGCTGGACCGCGGCGTGGACGCCGGGCGCGTGCACCGCGAGCTCTTCCACGTCGGCGAGGCGCCCGCCCCGCGCCGTCGCGCGGCGCCCGTCGA